>JANXNM010000621.1 GCA_025354065.1 Synechococcales cyanobacterium 340R_concoct_173_sub
TTTGTTGACCTTTTATCAACTTATTTTCTTCACCGATGTCGCCGGGATTGCACCAGGATTAGCAGGTAGTGTCTTGATGATTGGCAAGATCTGGGATGCAATTAATGACCCGATCGTCGGCGTAATGAGCGATCGGACCCAATCAAAAAAATGGGGTCGGCGTTATCCTTGGATGTTGGGCGGAGCAATTCCCTTTGCCGTTACATTCATATTGCAATGGGTAAAACCAGACCTCAATGGCATGGGTTTGTTCTGGTTCTATGTGGTGATGGGAATTTTGTTTAACACGGCCTATACCGCTGTGAACTTACCCTACACGGCACTAACACCGGAAATGACACAGGATTACAATGAACGCACCAGTTTGAATAGTTTTCGATTTACATTCTCCATAGGGGGGAGTTTGCTATCGATTATTTTAATGATTTTGGTAACATTGGCCCTTCCGGGGAAAGAGAATCAAGCGAATCAATATCTGATTGCTAGTGGAATTATTAGTGTGATCTCGATCGTCACCATAATCTGGTGCGTTTTTGGGACTAAAGCAAGAACCCTAAATTATCGCGATCAAAATTTAGAAAATGAAGAAGAAAATTTGCCGATCGTAGAACAATTTAAATTAGCGTTTAAAAATCGTGCCTTTTTGTATGTAGTTGGTATTTACCTTTGCTCGTGGTTGGCTCTTCAGATTATGGCGACCGTGATTCAGTTCTTTGTACTCAAATACATGCAATTGCCACCGTCGGTGGCTAATAACTTAGTGCTGGCAGTTCAGGGAACAGCATTGATTGCGCTTTCATTTTGGAGTTGGTTTAGTGGGCGTTATGGGAAAAAGGCGGCGTATTTCGCTGGAATGGGAATTTGGTTAGTGGCACAGATCGGATTATTTGCATTGCAACCAGGTCAAGTCAATTTGATGTATTTTCTAGGTATATTAGCGGGCTTTGGTGTTTCGACGGCCTATTTGATTCCTTGGTCAATGTTGCCGGATGTGATCGATTTGGACGAATTGAATACTGGAAAACGACGGGAAGGGTTTTTCTATGCCTTTATGGTGTTATTACAAAAAGTCGGTTTGGCCGCTGGTCTGTTTGCCGTCGGTCAGGCATTAGAACATTCTGGCTACGATGGTGCATTGACTATTCAACCCCCTGCCGCGATCGAAGCCATTCGGTGGTCCATTGGTCCATTGCCAACCGTATTTTTAATTTTGGGTGTGATATTAGCTTATTTCTACCCTATTACTCAGTCATACCATGAGGAAATTCTGTTGAAATTGGCAGAACGAAAACGGGAGGCTTAAATGAGCAAAACACTTAAAGAGAATCCGAATACAAATCAAATGCTGTAGATTTCAATCTTGACCCATCTTCGATCGAAGGGACGATCGGCTCCAATTTTGCCATTCACTTGCACTCCGAATCGCTAACCACAATAGCAGCAGTGCAATAATTCCCCCTTGTTGCGGCGCATTCACGGCAAAAATAACCAACATCACACAAAGAACGTCTTGAACGAAAACCGCCCACAGCGGCAATCCTCGCAATCTATAAAACCAACCGACTTGAACCAATTGCAATACAAATGCCAATAGACCACTAATAATGCCAAGCAATAAAATAATTCCATCACTTAGATCCGTTGTTCGGGCGATCGCAACCCCTAAAAGTCCACCGACGAGTGGGCTGAGAACTAATTCTACAAGTTGTGAAATACGAATTCCGACTCGATTCTTGGAAGCTAATAATTCAATTAATGATCCACTTACGAGAACACCCAGCAAAATTTGGGGCGAAATATGCTCTAGAATTGGCATCTTTGACCACAGATCTGACCCCGCCATGCAGCCGATCGTCAACAACGGCAACACCGATCGTATTCCTGCGGCGGCAGATACGGCCAAAACTGCTAAGATTACCTCTATCATTAACTTAATTTGTGCAAATATTTTAGGCTATTGTAGCGTTCATTGATTGGGCGTGCCGAGA
>JANXNM010000688.1 GCA_025354065.1 Synechococcales cyanobacterium 340R_concoct_173_sub
TTGTGTAGGAAGTTTTGGGCGCTTATATCTAGGGGGTCAAGAGCAGGATATTATGGCGGCAGAGAAGGGAATTTTGGATGCATTGGCAAGTGTGGCGGGGCGGCCATTCCCAGATGACATGCGGCGGGAGTAGATGATGGCAAAGTTATCTCATTTGCAAGTTTTGTCTCAGGGCGCGATCGCGTGGCAGCAGTTTCGACGAGAGTTGTGCTTAAAATCCGATCAGTCTATTGATCTGTCAAATTCAGATTTGTCTGGGTTGAATTTACGCGGATTAGAGTTGTCTGGTGTGAATTTGCGCCGATCGGATTTGACCGATACTAAATTAGTCGCTGCCAATTTGACAAATGCTGATTTAACAAATGCTAATTTAACAAATGTACAATTGAATGAAGCGACATTGTACCGATCGAATCTTCTTAATGTAGTGGCTCACAATCTTGATGCTACGGGTGCAGATTTTAGCTTTGCAAATTTTGTTGGGGCCGAACTGCAATGCTTCATAGCGACGGGTGCAGATTTTAGCTTTGCAAATTTGATGGGAACGGAATTAGAATTTGCGAATTTACAAGATTCTAGTTTTGATGGTGCGAAATTAGGGCGATCGTCACTTAGTTATGCAAATCTAAGGAATGCAAATTTAGCTGAATGTGATGCGAGTGGATCTGTTTTTTTTGAGGCAGAATTGCAAGAAGCTCATCTATATCAAACTAATTTCACAGGTGCAAAACTAATTCGATCGCATTTAGTTCATATCTATGGTGTGATGGCAATTTTTAATAATGCCTTGCTTTGGGGGGCAGATTTGTCTTGGTCGAATTTGATGCGATCGGCCTTTGTGGGTACGGATTTGAGTGATGCAAATCTACGGGGTGCGAACTTGAGCTATGCCGATTTTCGCAATGCCAATTTGAAAGGTACAGATTTCAGAGGCGCTAATTTAAAGGGCGTAGATTTTCGAGATGTGAAGAATTTGGATTCTGCGAATTTGGATGATACAAACCGATCGCAAATTCGCTGGAGTTGAGAAACACTCACTGTCTGTCGCACTATCCTAGAAGTACAGCAAAAGGTGGCGATCGGATTCCTCCAACAAGGTTCCGCGATTGATTTAATCTTGAAGGTCACGAGTTTAACAGGGCAACCAGTTCAGATGATTAGCGATCGCTTAGCCGCAGGGGAGACGACAGCTTCAATCTGGGAAGGCTGAGAATGTTAAAGGCGATCGTGGCTGCTGACAGTTGGGTCAATGTACGATCGGTTAAAATATAAGAAGTTTTAAGGAACTATTGCGACGAGTCATTTGACGAATTATCGGCAGCGGCTAATGTTTGATAGGCAATTTGCGCCACGGCTTGTTCTGCGGCCTTCATCGATCGCCCGACCGCTTCTCCAAACAACTCATCGCGAATCCACACCTGCGATACAAAACGCCCCGGATCATCATGAATTGAATTTACTTCGCGCGTGCGATATTGGGGCAAGGTTTTCCAAATGCCCTGAGTCCAATTTTGTAATGCGGCTTTGTAGTTTTGTCTTGCTGGATCTGCCAGAATCGCTTCAGATTGTTTCAAAAATAATGGGTCAATCCACGAATGGATCCAAGATAAATCTTGAGTACTCAAATACAACGCTGCTAACACTGCTTCTAAACTATCCGCCAATCTTGACGATCGGCCCGCCCGATCTGATGCAGCACTACCGCCCACAAGTAGGTACCGATCGAAGCCTAAATCATCTGCAATCACCGCTAACGATCGATCGCTGACCAGTTGCGATCGGAGCGCCGTGAAATCGCCCACTTTAAGCTGAGGAAATTGTCGCAACAAAAATGCAGCCGAGGCTAACTTAACAACCGCATCACCGACAAATTCGAGTTGTTCATAATTTTTCTCAGCCGAAATCGTCGAATGGGTCAAGGCTAAATCCATCAGATCCCAGCGCAGTTGAGGAGCCTCGGGATCAAGTCCCAGTCGAGTGATAAGGCTGACGAGTTGTTTTTGACGGAGAGGATATTGAATGGACATGAATGGTAAAAAAAGAACTCGAAAATACTGCGACAATCCATAACTATATGGCAGTAACTATATGGCAGTAAACTAAGCTGCTTGCAACGCCGCCGTCAATTCTGGTAAAGCGATATGCAACACACGAGGCGTGAACCCAAGCCACTGACGCGAAATTTGAATGAAGGGCTTCGGATCGCCACTGACATAAAATTGAGTGGGCAAGGCTTGACGCAGATTCCGCAACCCCAACAAGTCCAATTCCTGAGCCGCCGCGATCGCAGTCTGCACCGCTGGATTCACGAAGGTCACGTCGGGCGGAAGAATCGATCGTAGCACTGGAGCCAAATGGGGATAGTGGGTACAGCCGTAAACCAGGGTGTCGATTTGGTTTTCAATTAAGGATTCCAGATACTGTTCTGCCACTTGACGCGTATAGGGATCTTGAAGTCGATCGCTCTCTATCAGCGGCACAAACTCTGGACAGCCCACTTGCCACACTAGAGCATCTGGATCCACTTCTTGAATAGCATCGCGGTAAGCATTACTTTTTGCGGTGGCTGGAGTCGAAATCACCCCAATCCGTTTTCCTGCTTCAACAGCACCCTTCGCTCCAGGCAAAATCACGCCCAAAATAGGGATGTTAAATTCCGATCGGACCACTTCAAGGGCCAATGCGGAACTAGTGTTGCAGGCCATAATCACTAACTTCACCCCGCGTCCAACCATCCAGTGTAAGATTTCGCGCACAAACTGAATAATCTCATCTTGCGATCGGGTCCCATAGGGTAGGCGTGCTGTGTCTCCAAAATACAAAATCGATTCATTCGGCAATTGTCGATAAATCTCCTGTAACACAGTCAGCCCACCAACCCCACTATCAAATACTCCTATTGGCAAGCGAATTTTAGTCACATCACTCACAGTCTCAATCCTCACAGTCTCAATCCTCACACGCAGGGATAAGTCACGAGAAAATAGAATTAACCACCGCCTCGGATGTACTGGAGAATACCACGGGCGATGCCTTCTGCCATTCGTTGACGATGAGCAGAATTGGCTAAATTCGCCGCATCCTCCGCCCCAGTGACAAATCCAGTTTCCACCAAGACCGAGGGCATTGAACTTTTTCTCAATACATAAAATCGGGCACTGCGCACCCCTCGATCGCGAATCGGTGCCGTCTGCAACACACTCGCATGAATCATCCGGGCCAAATCATAACCGCTGTCATAATAGTAAGTCTCCAGACCATTCACATCCGGACGGGCCATTGTAATTGCATTGGCATGGATACTGACAAACACCGTTGCCCGCACCCGATCGGCCAGTTCAACCCGAGGCGCTAAATCCAAATCAATATCAGAGGTGCGAGTCAACACCGTAGACACGCCCTGCTGCTCCAAAATAGCCGAAATCCGGTTGCTAATGTCCAGCACAATTTCCTTTTCTTGAATCCCACCAATTCCAACCGCGCCTGGATCGGGACCGCCATGACCCGGATCAATAATCACAACTTGGCGACCATTGGGCACACGAGGGAAGGTTGGGCGATTCGTAGGCGAAGGAATCGTTTGGAAACCACTGCGCCGTAGTTGCAGAATCAGGCTTTGGATACTGGGTTGGCTGAGTTCGCCGAGCTGAACCCCCGAGGCTGGGAAGGCAACGATCGATACGGTTTGCGGATCGTCTTGACGCAGCTTGACTTGTAAGAGTGGGCTAGTCGAGGTCAGGACTGGGCCTCGAAAGTTAGGCGCGAGCTTACTGAACGGCAGCACAATCCGAAATCCGCCAGAAGCCCGGTCCCAATTGCCGCTGAAGCTCAACCGATCGCTACCCCGCACCACTAACTGCCGATCGCCCTCAATTTCCACTGACTGAATCGTATTCAATCGCCCGATCGGCACCTCCGGTGACGGCACCTCTGGTGATGAGGTAGTGGATAATTGGGGAATCACAATCACACCACTGCCATCGGGTGTGCTGCTGGCTTGCCACTCGCCACTATTGGGCAGGACATTCAGCGTTAGGCGAACCGTAGGCGGATTGGGACGAGACTGGGATAGAATTCCTCGACTCACCCCGAGTTGATTCACCAGCGTATCCGTCGGGCGGGCAGTGCTGGTGAGAGTTGCGCCTTGAAGTTCGACATAGACTTGGCGACGATCGAAACTTTTCGTCACCTGAATCTGGGGCGCGTCTCCACTGATGCTAATAAAAAAGCCATCCCCTGTCACCTGAAACCCTTGTACCTGCGTCCGCGCAGCAGGAAGAGCGGGCGCACTAGGCTGGGGCCGGAACACAGGACTACTTGGAGCCGGAACCGAAACGCCTGTGGTGCTGTCGCCTTGGACTTCTGATTGCTGAATGGGAGTCGGCAACGTAATTCGCCAACGCTTAGGTGATACCCCTTCAAATTTCACCTGATTCGGGTCAATCACATAGCCTGGAGACAACTCCACTACCAGCCTCGCCGTCTGCGGATCAAACTGTCCCACTCGTAAGGACTGAACACCGGGCGCATTAACGATCGGCTCAATCAGTTGCTTACGTCCATACTTGGTCCCCGGCAAATCAATCACCAGCCTGGTGGGATTCGTTACCAACTGAGCGCGGGGCTGAACGCCTTCATCCGTGGTGAATTCCAGTTGATTCTGTCGTGAATTAAAGTTCCATTGGAGCAATTTTCCCGCTTGGGCAGGCAATGCCGAGAGCAGGAGATAGACCGCTAAACAAGAACCAAAGAGTGACGTTTTTTTAGGAAGCATGGTCCAGAGGAGTAAAGGCATCGTCAATCACCTAGGCACAAAAGCTCTAGCGCACAGGTTCTAAAAATTACAGGGAGACGAAGTGAAAAAACGTAGAAATACAGGATTAGTGAAGATAGACCGATCGGACCATTAAAAAGTTCGTTGGCAGCTATTAGAATTTTACAAGCCGCACACCAGACTAATACAAATTGATGAAATTGGGCAGAGTAAATTCCTAGATCCCCAAACAATCAGTCTGTATTATTTCCTCATATTCACAGGCAAACTCCGCTTATCCGAACGAATTTAGCCCAGATCAAACAAAAACTCGATGTTGTAACGAGGGCATTTGACGACGGACTTGTTTTAAGCGATTGGGTGAAATTTCTGCGATCGCAAATCCTGGCTCTGTTCCCGCATCTGACAACACCGTTCCCCAGGGATCAATAATCAACGCATGGCCGTGGGACTGGCGAATGCTGTTGTGCCAGCCTGTTTGAGCCGGGGCAATCATGTAACAAGTGTTTTCAATGGCGCGGGCTTGAAGCAGTACCTGCCAATGGTCTTTCCCGGTGTAAGCCGTAAATGCTGCCGGAACAAAAAGCACTTCGGTGTTCTGCTGTGCTAAATGGCGATAGAGTTCCGGGAAACGCACGTCATAACAAATCGACAGACCCAATACGCCTAAATCGTTTGACGTATAGGTAGCTGGAAACTCGCTCCCCGGAACGACAGTTGCCGATTCTAAGTAGGTGTTGCCATCGGGCACGTCCACATCAAACAGATGAACTTTTTCATACCGAGCGGCTTCGTTACCGTCTTTGTCTACTAAGAGCGCGGTGTTGTAGACCTTGCCATTGCCAGCAGGCACGGGATAACCGCCGCCTAAAATGGTGACTTGGTAACGCTGGGCCATGGTTTTAAGAAATTTTTCGCTTTGTAACGCGATCGCTTCGGCTTGGGCAATTTTGGCCAGTTCGTCTCCCAAAAACGAAAAATTTTCTGGTAGCCCAATAAGTTCTGCACCGCGCCGGACCGCGAGATCAATTAGCTCTTCTGCTTGGGTCAGATTTTTGTGCAAATCTGGAAGGCTGGTCATCTGAATGGCAGCCGCTAAGTAAGATTTCATAGACTTCTGTCTTCTATTTAGGCGCGACGGCTCAAGGATTGTGCGTAACCAGTATCACCTCAAAGGTCACGTAACGAGCGATCGAAGGTAAAAAAGGCAGATTATTCAAATGGCTAGATGTGCGATCGCCAAGTTCCATGGAATCCCAAGGGAATAATTTCCGGTAACGCAATACGGCATACAGGCTCGCTTAAATCACTATCTGCATCATGAATCCACACTTCGCTCCGATCGGCCTCGGCATCAAAAACAACCGATAATAACCAACCCCGATCGTTTGGACTAGAGCCACGGTCGGCTTCTCCTGGGGCATAGACGGTTTCTGAAATATAGTGATGCGTTCCGCAGTCTGAAATTGTCACCTCACCACTGTGCCGATCGAGCCGACCGAAGGCTTCATATAATTCACCTGACTTAGCATCCGTGCCGGGGCGATGAGTTGAGAAATAGGTATAGCGCCAGGGCTTGCCCACAACTTGTGGATTGACAGTGGGGAATTCACAAGACTTGTCCCACAACGTTTCCCAACACACAACAGAATCATTGTTGGGCGAGATGTGAAGCTGCATCAGACGCGACGGGGCGTAGGCCTGAGGGTCTCCCGTGGGAATATCTCGAACGTAAGCATTGGTTTCAAAATCTTCATAACGAATCATTTCCAGCAGCACCGTACCATCCGCTAGCTCTTCGCCGTTGCCAAAATGCCACTGAAACCATGGATCCGTTGTGATAGTTCGGACAAGTTCTAGGCTGTTGCGATCGAACATTACGATCTGAGTTCCTTGTTCCGGTTTCCAAGTTAGCGCTTCAGAAAAGGTCTTAGTTTTGGCAACCAACGGCAGCAAATCCAGCGGCAACGGCGGAACGCAGAAGATCAGATAGCGGCCCACCATTGCAAAATCATGGAGCAAGGTCGCGCTGCTAAGTTCGTGGGTGCGGGTCTGAACAACTGTGCCTTGGGGGTTGCAGCGGTAAAGATGAAGCTTATTTTTAGGGCCAAAACTCACACCGAAGTTGAAGATCTCATGGGTCTTCGGATCCACTTTTGGATGGGCGGAAAATGGCGTGGTGGAGGTTAATTTTGACAACGAATTCAGGCCCACCGTCTCCAAGGTTTCGAGATCCAATTCATGGGGCCATCCTCCTTCCCACAAGGCCAAAAGCTTATCCGTCGTCGCTAAAACATTGGTATTCGCGGCATTTTTCAAGCCCTTCCAGCGACCCAACCAAGACTCGGAGCCATGACTGCCATAACCACCAAACAAGTAGCGATCGGCCTTTTCTTCTGCTTTATAGCCATCCGTCTGGACATATTTATAAATGCCCGTCGCGCCTGAATCTGTGAACGTTACCCCCAACACCGCGCCATCGCCATCAAACCAATGCCCCACCGATCGGCCTCCCCTAGTCAATCGGGCCGGACCATTGCGATAGAGGGTTCCGCGTAAATCAACGGGAATCGAGCCAGACACTATTGGCAGAGCAGTACGATCGAACCCGATCGCTGTGTGCTGAACACATTTAGCCCACTGGTGATGTGGCTGCTGCTTTGGCTCGCGGTTTGGATGGATAGAGCTTGCCGAAGTAGCCATGATTTTTCGTGTGAGGGTTGTCTTTATCATCGCGCAAAATCGTTAGTTCTAGCAGAACTGTTCTCGAATCGGGGGGATTCTGATAGAATGCCGAAGTTGTTTTAGCCGCATCCATGAGCCAGTCGCTTGAACTACCTAAGGTAGATGATTTTTTACAAGAGCTTGCTTCGATTCAGCAGACTGGGTCGAAACGGATTGCAATTTTGGGGTCTCGCCACGTCCCCATTACCCATCAACAGCTCATTGAGACGATGATTTTTGCACTCGTAACGGAAGGCAATCGTATTCTAACCTCTGGATCGACGGGAACAAATTTTGCGGTCATCCGAGGTGCATTGCGCGCTGATCCGAGTTTGTTAACGGTGATTTTGCCTCAAAGTCTCGATCGGCAACCCCGCGAATCTCGTGAGCAATTGGAGACGGTGATGCATCTAGTGGAGCATCCTGAGAACAATGAACTGGCCCTAGGTGAGGCGAGTTCGATGTGTAACCAGGAAATTATTTCCCGGTGTCAGCAGTTGATCTGCTTTGCATTTCACGACAGTCGGACGCTGCTTGAGACTTGCCGGGATGCGGAAGAACAGCGGAAGTTAGTGACTATTTTTTATCTGGATTAATATTTTTTAGGATAGGCCAATGCTGTTTTCTGATTTGTCGATGAAGACGCTGTTACTTGGGGCGATCGCGGTTGAGGCGGCTTTAGTTTATCTGCCATTTGTCGCTGTGGCCGTCGCACGCGTGACGAATGATTACGATATTTCGGCTCCTCGGGCCATGATTGACAAACTGCCGGACTGGGCAAAACGGGCTAATTGGGCACATCAAAATGCTTGGGAAGCCTTTGCAATTTTCACAGCAGCCGCACTAATGGCTTATGTCTCAGGGTTAGACAATGAGACGGCTCGGCTTCAGGTCATCGCTCATGTGGCAGCGAGGGTGCTGTTTCCAGTGTTTTATATTGCCAATATTCCATTGCTCCGATCGATGATGTTTGCAGTGGGTTCGATTTGTGCGTTTTCGTTGATGTTTGCCAGTGTGACCCAGAGCATGGGAACCTAATGGTCAAGTACACATAGTTGTAAGGACGGTTTTAGGCATATGGCTGCTAGTTTTTCGTTTGACATCGTGAGTGATTTCGATCGCCAAGAGCTGGTGAACACTATTGACCAGGTGAGTCGAGATGTGAACAGTCGCTACGACCTTAAGGACACGGCGACGACGTTGGACCTAAAAGAAGATATGTTAGTGATTAATACGTCGAGCGATATGACCTTGCAGGCGATCGTTGATATTTTGGCCCAGAAGGCATCAAAGCGCGGATTGTCGCTGAAGATTTTTGAATACGGTACACCTGAGTCTGCTAGTGGTAATCGGCTTCGGCAAGAAGTGACCTTAAAAAAAGGGATTAGCCAAGAAATTGCTAAACAGATCACGAAGCTAATCCGTGATGAATATAAAAAAGTGCAAGGCTCGATTCAAGGCGATGCAGTTCGAGTTTCGGCAAAATCAAAGGATGATTTACAAGCCATCATGGTCCGCATGAAACAAGAAGAATATCCCGTTGCACTTCAGTTCACTAATTACCGCTAGTCACTTTGTGTGTAACGATTCAGATACAATAAAGGCCTTGTAATCATATAAACATTACGAGGTCTCTATTGTGTTTTTATTAGAAGCCTGATGAACCGTCCAATTCTTACATTCTAGTCATCAAGCTAATCTTACTGACCTTGGCCCGATCGAGACCATCTAGTTCATCTATCGTCAGCCAACCTTCTTTGATAAGACGCGCAAACACAAACACAAACATCGACTGACTGTCGTCATATTTACCATCAATGTCATGCCGTCTGGCACTTAAAAAATCATGCAATTTCCACAGATCATCCAAGCAACTAATTTCACCAGACTGCTGACGAATTAAGTTCACCATCATGTCTGATTCTCGCTGAAATGCCGTCTCCAATGCCTTATAAGCAATCTCACGCTCTGTATTAGACCATTCCACCTCACTGACCATCAACATGACCTATTTTCCTGATTTGATAATGAATTGTTTCGATGATTTAATAACACTGGTTAAGTAAGGGTATCAAATTGTAATGATTTACTTATCTAATTGTACTCAACCTAGTCTATAAACGCCAGTGCTAATAGATTAAAGCTGATGAATTACCGACATAAATAGTTGTATGTATTAGAGCTTGCAGTTGGGTAGCGCGTACCATGGAACATTTGGGTATTGGTGATGTTCTTGATGATAACTAAAGTGATAACAAACCAAAAGTGAGATAACTCTTGGATAGTAAGCACTTCGTATCAGATGGTCTTCATGACGATGGGGAAAATAAGTACCGAAACAAAATAATTGTAATGAACTTAAAATCAACGGGACCATCCAAACCAAACCAAAATTTATCGCCGAGACTTGAAGGACTAAGACTGATCCAACGAGTCCACTTCCAACAACTGTGACAAACACAAGCATTTGGGAAAGAGGAAGATAAATCCGTAAAAACCGGAAATACCAACTTAATCCCTGAGGATTTGACCCATCATGAAAGTCTGGATCGCCGACTTGGCCTGGGATTTGGTGATGACGTTGGTGATTACGAAGACATTGGTCATAATTCAACAGCGCATACAGCCCTATTGCAAACTTACCGATCGCATGATTAAGCGTTGCATTGGTAGGGACGAGACTTTGATGCATGGCATCATGGCCCAAGATAAAAAGTCCGGTCTGTAAAAATGTTCGAGCTAATACAATGCCAATTAAATAAACGGTCGGAAACTGAGTTAAATCTACTAATAGAAATCCAACAAAGCTCAATAACCAAAGGCTAATAATGACGATCGCCCACACTATCCCTAAATTTTTAGAATAGAGAATACTGGGTTGCGCAGTTGTCAAAGTAGTACTGATCATTTGCGATCGCCATCCCTATTACCAGAAACAGAAATTTAAACAGTGCCCCATACTTGATTTAGTGGTATCACCAATTTGATATACCAATCTGACAAGCAAGGGACATTAATTTAAATGATTCTAAACATCAAAATGTTCGGCCTTAACGTGCGAAGTTCAACAATTCCTTAGGAGATGCTAGAAGATCGATCGCCACGAAGAATACTTTGCCATCAGGATTCAACAAAAATCGCCATGCAATATTCATACCGACGTTTCCGCCAAACCAAGGAGTTTGACATTTTCCTGTCACTTTGATTTGAGTGTAACCACCATCGGCTTCTTCAGATACGCCACGCTCGGGAATCAGTTTGAGGTTTTGGCATTCTTCGCGGAAGAACTTCAATACAGCATCTTGTCCAACAATAGGACGCTGGAATGGAGGCTGCAATGCACCATCAGGCTCAAACAATGTAATTAGGGTCTCGAAGTCATTGGCATTCATGTTGTTCATGTAAGCCAGAATTGTTGGGTTGGTAACACCCTCGATCGCAACATTAGTCCGCTCAGCCTTAGGCAATTCCATCGGTTCGCTGACGCGATTGAATTCACCCATTTTGCTCGTGTCAAACCCCATATCCAATACAGAATTTCGTAAAACAGTGATCTGTTGACCCGGTTCAAGCCCCTGAATGGAAACTAGAACGGCGCTTGCGTTAGCAGAAAGTTTGTAACCTTCAGGAATCGGCGCGACAACCCCTTGCGCCATCCATTCACCCAGGCGATGCCAAAAGCCTAGCTTAAGATTAGGAGTCCAGACTGCATAGGCACGGCTAACGGGAGAATCCGATCGATTTGCAAGTTCACACATAGCCTGACTCTGTTGCAGAGGGGTCATGTTGCGAATTTCGTTGAGTGTATTCTCAGCAAACTGCATGTTAGCTGCACCAGGAGCCGCCATAGTGATGGTTTTGCCCATCTCAAGATACGCAAACCAGATCAGCGCCAATTGGTCTTCTGCCTTAAGCTGAACAAAACGTGCAACCGTTGCAGGTACGGCATCAGCAGCAAGGGTGTTAGGAAAAATTCCACGGGCTGAATCGATGGTAAAAGCCATGTGCGGGCATCCTCAAAATTTACAAATAACAAAATG
Organism: Synechococcales cyanobacterium 340R_concoct_173_sub; assembly: GCA_025354065.1. Next base: position 11,539 of record JANXNM010000688.1, read on the forward strand.
AATTTTAGCCTAGAACAAGTTCCAGAGAATTTTTCTGTAACCTAATTACTCACTTAACTAACAAACTTTCCAATCTTACATTAAGAATAGTAACAGGTTTTTCATGTTTCTCAATACCTACGTCTTTTAAAAGTTGTTTTAAATGGCTTGGAGCGGAAATTTCAAGGGATCTGGAGTGGTTCGGTTAAGAAACTGTCTTGTAATATCAAGACGAAATGGGAGTGCGATCGAGCATTCTAGGGAAAGAAATATGTTTTACACCTAATTTACTCGATCGGAGAGTTTTCATGTATCTCGATCGTCTGCTTAACCACCGCTCTCATTTATTACGCCCAATTTAGATTTGAAAATTGTTTGGCTGACCAAATGGTGGTGTATGAGGTCGGGAAACAGTTATCGATCGATACCTTTACTGCTTCAAATCTCATTTCTATACAAAAATCCCCCAAGTCCTAGAACCTGAAGGATTTTTATTAGTCTTGATTTAAGACAATCTAGAAGTTCATTTCAACGGCTTGAACCCGCTCAACTTGCTTCTTCTTCAAGACCAGCATGATTTGAGCTAGGGTTGTGATTGCGAAGAACGCCATCAGACCCAAAACTCGGTTAGGGTTTTGCAGCACGATTTCAGCGTCAATTTGACCAAAACCACCAACGTTAGGGTTGTTCGTCAAAGGTTGACCCGCCGTCACTTCATCGCCCACAGCAACCAAAATTGTTGGTCCAGCAGGAATGGTTTCCGTAACGGTCTTATCGTTTTCACCTTGAATTGTCACAAGAGACGCACCCTCCTCTCCTGGGGCAATGGCGCTAATGCTTCCGGTCAAGGTTGCATTGTAAACTGCGTTATTGCTCTTATCGCCCGTTGGGTAGATCTGACCACGACCGCGATTTCCGCCGACGTGAATCTGATATTTCCCAAAGTTAGCCTTGGAGTCAGTGCCAGGATCGGGAGACAAAATTGGGAAGGTGAGTTCCTCATAGTCATCCCCTGACAACGGACCCACAACCAAAATATTTGGCTTGGCATCGCTGTAAGGCTGAATGTACATGTCGGCGACCGTCGCACGTTGCTCATCCGTCATCCGATCGTCGGGAGCCAAGGTAAATCCTTCTGGCAACACGACAACGGCACCGACATTCAGACCAGCCTTGCTTCCATCACCCGCCAGTTGTTGCAGGGTGTGGTCGTAGGGCAGCTTGACGATCGCTTCAAACACGGTATCGGGCAAGACCGACTGAGGCACTTCGACTTCAGTAGTTTTTTTAGCCAAATGGCAGTTTGCGCAGACAATGCGACCCGTTGCTTCGCGAGGGTTTTCGTAGGCACCCTGGGCAAAGATTGGATAGGCTTGGGCGGGCAGTGCGGAGAGGCTAGCGGTTAAAAATGTTGCGATAACGGCAACGGCTAGAACGACTCTCCGAAAAATGGCGGTTAGCCAAGTTGTGGAAATATTGACCATTTTCATGAGTTCTAGTTGGTTCAGCGTGATGACAACAAACGAGTTAAGCGAAACAGGTTAAGCGCGATCGCTATAGATTACGCCCACCAGGGATCTTCACCCGTGCGGAAATCTTCTTCAGTCCACTGAGTGAAGCTAATTCGATCGTCTGCAACAGTTGCATGGGCAATGGCTAGGGATCGAGGTGCTGGACCACGCACAACCTTACCCGTGGCATCATACTGAGACCCGTGACAAGGACACATGAACTTGTTTTCGTTGGCGTTCCAAGGAACTACACAACCCAAGTGAGTACAGACTGCATTTACTCCATAGTTTGAAATAGAGCCATCCTCTTGAACAACCACATAGGTTGGATCCCCTTTGAGACCCTGTGCCAAGGCTCTATCACCGGGCAAGTGGGTCGTCAAATAGGTGCTAACTACGATGTCATTACCGAGGGCATCTTTGGCCGTTACGCCGCCGCCGCCACCACCCGCCGAGGGAGGAATGAAGTAGTTTACCAGTGGGTACAAGACCCCCAAGGCCACTCCAGTCACGGTACCGAATGTAAGCAGATTCATAAATTGGCGACGGCCCATGCTGGGAACGTCTGCGGAGCTAGAAACTTGAGTCATGACTACTTAATATGAATCGGGAGTGACT
>JANXNM010000707.1 GCA_025354065.1 Synechococcales cyanobacterium 340R_concoct_173_sub
GCTTCATTGGCACCCTGTCTCCAGTTCCTTATTTTCGAGAATCTTTAGATTAACGGAGAGATTTCTATGACTGCTATCTCGACTAGACCACCTCGCATTTCTAAAACGTCTGCCGCGATGACCTCCGGTCGGTCCGATACGATCGTTGCGCCGGAAATTACTCGCACTGTTGCCCTTGATGCTGGAAATTATGATTTGAAATATTGGGATGGTGTGGGCGTTCCCCGTGCCATTCGATCGATTCGGTTTCAGGTGCCTCAGGGTCGAGATCCAGTGAAGTATTCGGAGTCGTCGCCTCTGGTGCAGTTGCCGGATGGTAAGCGCTATCACTTTGGCAATCAGGCTTATAAATATCGTCGTCAACAACAGACGGTGGTTGAGAATAAAGTGGATTTAGCTAAACTCCATCTCTATGCTTGTTTGGAACCGATTCCTTACTATGGCGATCGCTGTGAGTTTGCGTTGAACTTATATGTTTCTACTCCGACTCCAGCGCGACATGGAGATGCGATTCGAGAACAGTTATTGGGGATTCATGATTTTATTCGGAATGATATTGAATATCAGATTACGGTTGAACAAGTCACAATTGAACGGGAAGGGTTGGGTTCATATCGTCAGGCACAGCGATTGGGGCTGTTAGCCGATCGGGGCTATACAATTGTGATTGATATGGGCGGTGGCACTTGGTTAAGTCGATTGATTGACCAAGGTGGTGAGGTGATTGATGAAAATGTAATGGATCGGGGTGGGGCTTATGAGTTGGCAACCTCGATTAGTTTCGATCGGCGTTTGACTAATGCGATCGGGACGACGGCTGATCCGGGATTGATTATGGATGGTTTTCAACATAATCATTTTTATGGTGATACGGGTCATAGTTGGGCTGAATGGTTGGAGGAGTATTTGGATCCTTGGTATAAGGGGATTTTTAGAACGGTGAAGTCGCAATATACGCCATTTATGTCGCGGGTGACGCGGTTTTTAATTACAGGTGGAAGTTCTCATTTAATTCACGATCGACTGCAAGGATTTAATTTGTTTGCGGTGATGCCGGAACCACAGTTTGCGAATGTGTGTGGTTTGTTTCCGGGAGAGTCGCAATTAGTGCTATCGGGAGAGGTTGAGTTTTAGAATTGAAAATGGTGAATTGAAAATGGTGAATTGAGAATTTTGGAGGATTGCGGATGTTGGTGAAGTTAAGTAATGGATCAATTATTGGTCGCCGACGGATCAGGCAGAGATCTCGGGGGAGTTTGGATATGGTTCTGGATTCTCATGTGTGTGTGCCGATGCGGTTGAGTTCGGATGTGTTGGCAAAGGCTGAGGCGATCGCGGCTGAATGGGGATTAAAAACCGCTCAGGAAGCTGTGGAGGCTGTGTTTCGTAAGTATGCTGATGAGTATATGTATGGGAGGCTGGGCGGTGTTGGAGTGGGGAAAGGGGTCGTGGTGGAGCGA
>JANXNM010000763.1 GCA_025354065.1 Synechococcales cyanobacterium 340R_concoct_173_sub
AGTCAGGAGTTTGATTGAGGTTTTCTTGAAGATGACTAACTAGTAAAAATGTAGTGTAAACATCAGTACCACAGTAGATTGCAACATCAGCGATCGGTAGATCTGCGATCGTTTTCCCTTTGGGCACTAAGCTCGAAAAGCTTTGGGCAGTTAATCCGAGATAACGCAAACTGAGATCGGTTAAATTATGTTTTGCTTCAGGTTCAATGACGTAACTCGCTAACATTGTATCAAATACAACACCCGCAAGATTGATGCCTTGGAATTTCAACAATAGCCGATCGAACTTTGCATTTTGCAGCGCTTTCGGATAAGCATCACTTTCTAGGATTGGACGGAGTGTATTTAGTACGGTTTCTAGTGGGAGATTTTGGCCCATGGCGTGTCCGATCGGAATATAAGCCATCCCATCAAACTCCCCCGCCCAACAGCATCCCAGCCCCACTAGCTTTGCATCACGCGGTTCCAAAGAGGTCGTTTCAGTGTCCCAAGCCACGGGAATTTCTGGATTGGTGCAGAGTTTTAAACCTTCCACTAATGCATTAAGTTTATCAACGGTATCAATAATTTCAGGAGATATTGTTGCAGGTTTCAGTTGTGATTGTTCTAGTGATGCTTTTTCGGTATCTTCAGAACTGAAAAACCAAGTTTCTGGATCAACGTAAGGCGATCGTTTTTGGGATTTCTTTGCTAATTCCTCGGGTGTTTCAGCATCCTCCCCAGCAGCACGCCGACGGAGTTTTTCAATTTTGGCACTGAAGGTTTTGAACTCTAATTTATCAATCCACGTCTGCACTTCTTCAGGATCAAAGGGCGCTAACTTGCAGGCTTCTGGCTCGTGATCCAACGGTGTAGAAAGTTCAATTTGGGCCATTCGCTGAGAATGGTAAGCGGAATCTTTTCCCTCTTCAAGTTTGCGTTTAACAACACCTTTTAGTTCTTCAATGGATTCATAAACTTTATCAAGTGTTCCATAGGTATTAATCAAGGTCGTAGCCGTTTTTTCACCAATTCCTTTTACCCCCGTAATATTGTCAGAACTATCTCCGCACAGCGCTTTGAAGTCTACAACTTGCGATGGAAATACGCCCATTTTTTCTTTTACTTCCGCAATCCCAAACTCACGAGGCGGGGGGGCAGCTTTCCCAAAAGTGCTGCTCATATACAAAATCTTTGTATGTTCGTTGTCATCAACCAATTGAAACAGATCCCGATCGCCACTTAAAATCCTTACGGTCCAGCCTCGACTCGCCGCTTTGGTAGCCATTGTTCCAATCACATCATCGGCTTCATATCCTGGAGAAACGACAATTTTAAATCGCATACTTCTAAGCAGCAATACTAGATTGTCCAGATCAGGGCGAAAGTCTTCCGGGGCCTCGTTGCGATTTGCTTTGTACGTCGGGTCTTCTATGTGGCGAAAGGTTGGCCCGCCGAGATCAAATGCGATCGCAACATAGTCAGGCGTTTCAATCTCGATTGCTTCTAGCAATGCCTTAATGAAGCCAAACGAGACACT
>JANXNM010000779.1 GCA_025354065.1 Synechococcales cyanobacterium 340R_concoct_173_sub
ACTTTTTCTGACCTCAGTTTGGAATAAGCCCAGAAACTCAAGTCGCTACGGCTTCAGACTTATTCCGTAAACGAACCTAATCCATAACAACCTAGGAATCGACTATCATTCAACACGATCGTTCCACTTTCAATCCCTTCAATCCGATTACAGTACAGTGTTGGACGGTAGTCTGTTCCTAATTTATATTTTGGAATACGCCCCAAAATAGCGTTATTTCCGGGGTATTTTCTTAGATAACTTCGGTCCGTTTAGCCATTAACCATCACTTCATTCAAAATATTTAGCGCGATCGATTTGAACGGCCCCAAACCTCAAGACCAGGAATTCTTCTGGATGTTTAAGGACTCGTTTTGGGGCATTTGTTGGCCTTGGAGAATTGCCCAAAGGAAGCAACCTAGAACGAAAGTGAGATCATTACGCTAAGTGGCAGATAGGGAATTCGTCGGCAAACTTATGCCAACTTTAAATTGTGTTCGCAGGCTGTGAAAATGATGTGCAGCGTACCGAGAATGTCAGCGGGTTCACGTAGCGTATAGAGCGATGTTTCGTAAACCTCGTTCTTAGGTGTAAGTTGATAAAATTTCCAGCCTTCACCGTTGGTGACGATACCGAAAATGTCGATCGTTTTGCCAATGTTGTGATTAATCCATTGACAGGCTTGCATTTCAACGAGACATTGAGCAAGTCCTTGCTCAAAATTATCTTTTTTCGCTTCTGCAACACAGAGCATTGGGGCGGCGGCGTAATCAAAATTTTCGGTAATAAGATAGTCGGCAGCGCCATGAGCAGTTTCACTTTCGAGGGCTTCGCCTTTCCAAATTTTGAGTTGGTGAAAGGGTTGTAGCGCTTCGATGAAGACTAAATCGATGATAATTTTTTTACCTTCTTCGGAATGCTTTAGATCGAAAACTTGAGATCGTTGATAGTGTCGTTGAAAGTCGTCTGATGGTGCGATCGGAGTGAATTCGATTGACCACGGTCGTAGTCGTTTGAGATTAAGTTCTAGGTAGGCTTCTTTTAATCGAAAGCGTGAGAAAGGCTTCTTCCCAGAGTTTTTTTTGGTGGATGTAGGTTTGAGGTCGGATTTTTTAGATGACATGATTGAAAGGTTTGTTAAGGGAAATGAATCCAATTTAAAACAGGCTGCCTTGGAATTCGCCGCCTAGTTCTAATTCTGGCTGAACGTAGCGGACTCTGGCTTTGATTTTGTATTAGCAAAGAACAGTTCAGCATTTTGATAGATCGGGGGTGCATCTCCATCTACGACTAATTTCAGCTTGGCAGCAAATAAATCTAGCGAAAGTTCTCCAGATAGGATTTCGTCGCGGGGAGTACAGGTATCTAGAATCGACGATAGAACAGCCATAAAATTTAGATTGAGAGAAATAAAATAAAATAACTTCTTATAAGCTAAAGAAGTCCACTCTATTTTGGCATCGTTAGCAAAAAATAGCACTGATTGATCCCTTACAAACGGTATTGGTGAGGGAAATTCAGTATATTCAAGGGCTAATCGATCTGAGATGATAATTTCAAACCGCAATTCATCTATCCCGAACCCGGCAATCGCCGTGACCACCTAGGAACCTTCAGAACCTTAAACCTCACCCTGAAGGAGATTCATTATGAGCGCTGGACTAAACCAAATCGTCAATGGTCGCATGAACTTCCGGCAATACGACAAAGCTATTACCCTCAATGGAGAAGAAGGCACCATCAAAATCAATGATTCTGTTTTGATTGTCGAAGACTTCAAAATCATCGATTGGAAAGATGACAATCCCGGTGACGGCTTCAACCAAGACGAACTATAACTAGATTCAGAGAAGATCTCTGGTGAGATCTCCTCTATTTTTTTGAATTCTCAAAATTCTCAGACTTATTAATCCCGACTTGTACAACAGACTCCGATCGCAAAACAGCCTATAGAAGCGCTTTTAAAGCCGATCGTTCTTTCTCAGACTGGTTTAATCTTGTCCTACATTACTTCCTTTTGTAGTACAAGATTAGGTTAAAACGATTATTCTCAAAAAACCGATTGTCCCTATGTATACCTCCAAGCTCAGATCGATCAATCCCGATCTTGTACTACAGAGATCAATTGCTGAATCATCTGTATAGAACCCATTTGATATCTTTTACTACAACGAATTAAAGTCATAGCCAAAACTTGAACTAGAATCATGCCGTACAAAAGTAGCCTTACCGATGCAGAAGGGGACGTTCTTGAATCGTTACTCGTAGAGATATTACCCCAGAAGAAACGCACCCAACCGACAAATTGGACAAACCGAGAACTGTTGGATGGGCTGCTCTATAGAAACATAATCTAAAGAATCTAACTATGCCCATCGAGGTATTTACTGAAATAGTCTGCCTAAGTTTGATTCTATAATTTAGTTGATCTTTTTAAACAACTTAGTTGATTCTACTTTTACATGAGCCGCGATCGCGCCGCCACCCCAACAACTAATTTGGGAGTGCCCTCATGTCTCACTACAATACCCGCACCATTCGCCGAGACCTTGCCCTTCTTACTGAAGTTCGCCTCTACACCGTCGAAATCAAAGTCAGAGCAGGTGGAGCTAGAGTCTCCATGGTCGATGTTGCCGACTTTGCCCCACCCGCCGAGGTCTTGGATGTCTGGAGCCGTCTCAGTAGCAAAACTAAGCCGCCCCAAATCCGTCTGTTTGAATCCCTAGAAACCGCTGTCAAAACCTTAGCCGAATATCGTCGATCGCTCTACGAAACCTACACTATTCAACTGGGAATCGATCGGGTCATTGGAGGCACTCACTTCCACGAATTCCTAACCGCCTATGAAACCGCAAAATCCAAAAGCGCTCAACTCTTGCAAGATGTTTTAGAAGACCACGCGGTCGCGAAGCAACAATGGCTAGAAACTGAAATCAAACCTCTACTCAGCGCGAGTGTAGAGGATCGTGAACACCTTCAAGAACGCCTCACTATTTATGCAAATCGATTTCCTAGTTACGATCAAATTGAACGACGCTTTGGTATGGAATTTCGATATACCCCGACTCGGAGTTATCAGGAATTATTGAATGATAATTTAGAAACAAAACATTTGTTGACCCAAACCGCGATCGTCGAAGCTGAACATCTTGAAGCCACCAACCGTCAACGGATTTCAAATGAAGAAGCCGATGCCCTGCGACGAGCCAGAGTTTATCAAGATCAGCGGATTCGATCGGCGATCGAAGAGAAAGTCAGTGAAGTGCGCGTTCAAGTTCTATCGGTTCTGCAACGTCAACTACAACAGGTAGTCGATCGCGGTTGGCTCTCAGGACGCTTGCCAGTGGGAATGCAGCGAGATTTGGAATCTTTGGCGGAGTCAGCGATCGTTTTGACTGAAACAGACCAAAGCTTTTCAGAGATTGCCGATCGGCTTCAAGAAGTGCGGGCAACGGGACGCGATCGAAGTCAACCTGAATCAGAATTACAATCACAAGTTCAACAACTTCTACAACAGATTCAGAATCGCTTAACTGTTCCTGAAACTGAAGTATCTGAAACCTGGGACCGATCGGCCTTTGTAGACTTTGGATGGGAGATGCCGATGGTCTACGACCGACCATAGGTTATCGCCAGTTAAGGGCGACTTTCACGACCATGGTGAACGCGCAAAATAAAGACTTGCTGGGCTTGAACTCGGTAATACAGGACGTAGCCCGACTTACCGAAAAAGACTCGGAGCTTTCTTTGCGAAGTATCTGGAATAGCAGTGCCGCGATCGGGCAATTGGGCTAAACTCGACCCTGCTGACAGGATCGCCCGCACTGCTCGACTGGCTGCATCAGGATTTTGTGCATTTAAACACTCAAAGTGTCGTTCCAAATCCGCCATTGCTTCTGGGAGCCAAGAAACGTCAAACATTAGCGTGACTTCTCTGCACCCAAACGGGTTGCCCAATCTGCTACTTGGTCCTGGGGAATACTATGACCTGTGTGCTGAAAGGTTTGCCAGCGATACTCATTTTCTTGCAGAATTTCAGTCTCAGTTAGTGATGGAAACCCCAGAGTGGTATCCACTTCTCGCATCAATTTCTGACCATAAAACGATCGCAGAGCTGCCTCAATCACAGCTTCTGGACTGTCATAGCCTAACGTCATGATGTCTCGAACTAATGCCTCAGCGGCGGTCGTCATGGGAATATTCATTCGCATTGTTGAAATCAGTGTTAATGACATTATAACGCCAGTTAATCGCGCGATCGCGCTGCAACGATGAGTCCTATCAATTGTGACTCATCGTCCCTTTTTTGAGAGTTGAAAACTATGAGCCATTTCGCATCCATGAAAACTCAGATCACGAATCGCCCTGCCTTGGTGACTGGATTACAAAACCTGTTGACCCGTCATGGCATTCCTGGGATCGTCGAAGTGCACGAAACGCCAATGAGTCTAGAAAATGCCTATGACCGTGATACAGAAGCTCAATATGCAAACGTCATTCTACGCCGATCGCATCTCAATAGCGATCATCGTGAAGCCCTCCTGGATATTGGCTTTCTGAAATCAGAAAATGGAACGTTTGAATTGATTGCAGATGATTGGGATATGCAACGCAATGCGATCGGTCGTG
>JANXNM010000789.1 GCA_025354065.1 Synechococcales cyanobacterium 340R_concoct_173_sub
GCGAAGTTGAATGCGACGGAGCAAACTGGATTTGGGGTGCGGCTGGGGGTGGACTATCCAAATCCGATCGTAGACTTATTCCAGTCAGCGGCGGCGAATGAGAAAATTTACAATACAGCGTTTGGGATTGTAAAGCAGGATAGAGGTCGTCAAGGTGAGGCACGGTCGTCCCAAAAATCTCCGCCTCGGAAACGATCGTTATAATCCACTGATCATTCACAGTAAATCGATAGGCGTAAAGATCTCGTTTTGTCCGGATAGAGTCTGTCCCTTGGGGTATGGAGGAATGGTAGATGCACCCTGATGATAACCTCGACTTCGGTTGAGGTTTTTTATTGAGTGGGTCTGATGCATAGACGATCGAGGGTTCTGAGTGACAAATTATTGCTGTTATTTCGCAAATGTTGGTTAGTATTCAGTTGAGTGTCGATCGATCGCATTTCATTCATTTCTTAGCTGTGGAGCTGCTTTTTCATTAGTCCGCAATTCATTCGAGGAGCAGATTTGGGATGAAAACAGATAATCTATGCTGCGATCGAGCTTTCAATTATTGCTGGTTGAGGTAAGGGTTCATGGGTGTCGGCATAGGCGATCGTCAGGGATTCTAAGGCTTCGATGCCGTTTTCTACAGCTTCCTGGTAGGTGTCGCCATGGGTCCGCCACTTTGGACCGGGAAAGTCAGGGAAGGCAACTAAGAAACATTGATCTTCATCAGACCATTGAATCAGCATTTGATATTTCAACACTTGCATTGATGGTTTCATATTAATCATCCCCTTGTTTTTGTTGAACTTCCTGAATGGCCTCACGGACTGCTTTCTCTTGATAAGATTTTGCATCACTGCCGTCTTTTCCCGAAACGGTTAGTTTTCCTACATAAAGAGAGTGAATCCAGTTGGTATGGCTTCCTTTTCCTAGAACTTGCTGGAATCCCATCTTTTGCAGTTGTTGTTTCAGTTCACGAATTTTCTGAGGCATTGGCACTGGGTCGGTTGGTAATCAATATCCTACCGTATTCATTTCCCCGATCGTGATTCTTGATTGTAGCGATCGCCCTAGGAACCTATCTGTAGATCGATCGTCCCTCCAAAATCACCAATTCAAATTCGATCGTTTATTCCCAATTTTTGAACCATCGCATTTCATCCATCTCTTAGCTACGGAGATGCTTTCGCTATTAGTCTGCGATTCATTCGCGAGGTGGATTGTAGGCGAAGATTGTTATAAAACTGCTATAGAACCTATTTGACATCCTAACTAGAGGCTGAAAGTCGCTTTATCATTAGCCTGACAAAACAGAGGTTCATTTTTGTCATCGCATTTTCTAATGTTCTTTCATAGTTCTTTACCAATATCTTGCAGCGTTCCACCCAGGCATTCGATCGTTCCACTACCCAACGGGCAATAGCTGAATCAATAGGGTATCCATGGTCCAACAAAATAGTGATTTTTTTAATGTTGACAGGCTTTGATTTGAAGTATTCAATATTAGTCGTGAACATTTCTATCAGGCCAACATCATCCGGTACATTCGCTGGAGTACAGTGAGTAAAAAAGGGAAATCCAAGCGTATCAACGGCTAGGTGTCTTTTAATTCCATTGGTTGCCGTGTCGTGGCAAAAGCCTTTTGATTCAACACTCGCACTACAGGTATTTTTGAGCGCTTGGGAGTCAACGATGATTAAGGTGGTCCATTTAGCTTTTTTTTAACTGTGTACGTGTTGCCTGATGGAGCAAGGTCATTAGTTTCTCAATAGCACCCGCCGCGCGCCATTGTTTGTCGTGCCAATAGACGGTTGAATAGGGAGGAAGATCTTTCGGTAAGTCTCCCCAACTACAGCCATTTTTGAGTTGATAGAGAACGCCATCTAGAAGTTCTCGTTTGGTCCAATTAGAAGGTCTGGTCTGTTTTTTGGGAGGTAGCACTT
>JANXNM010000891.1 GCA_025354065.1 Synechococcales cyanobacterium 340R_concoct_173_sub
TGCTCAAATGTTGCTGGAGTCACGCCGCACAATCGTTTGAACTCTACAGGCTCTAAATTCTTAGCTTGGTTATAACTCATTTTCAATTAGCTCAATTTATATCTATCTTACAACTTTATTCGACTTTCGCAGGAGGTCTAAAGCCACGATCGCCCGATCGCGCAGCTAAACATAATTACATCGCACAATCACCAACGCAAACTCACCCCGCGATGCATTCACGGTCCAAACCAATTCCTCGATTGCCTCCCGATTCTCCAAACTCAACCTCTCATCCATCGCCCCAACCTCGCAATTGCCTACCCCTATTGAAACCCGAAATAACCCAAATGGGCCAAATCATTTCGATCTGCCAAATTAAAATAGTCCTGACCCCTCTTAGAAGGCAATCAAATCATCACTTTTAGGGGGCTAGGGGGATCTGCTTTTTCTAGCAGCGAAAGGACATTTCAAACGCTCTCTTAAGAATCCCGCATCTCCTCCGACTCCATCAAAATCGGATTCACCGCAAACCAAGACTCCCCATCCCCGGCAATTTTGCCTTTGCCTTCACCTCAATTTCCGTCAACAAAACCTCTTTAGTTTTTGCTAGCAATGCTTCTAGCTTACCCGCAGGCGGTTTCACATTCGTCGCCTCAAGACTTTCACTGATCCGTTTCGCGATCGCCAACATCACATCCCCAATATCGACATCCGCCATTTCCAAGTCCGCACTCTACTCGAAATACACCCCATAAAACCCATCATTTTCCAGCAGCAACTTCAATTGTAGCAGCTCCGTCGATTTCCCACAGCCAATATGCCCTGTAAACAAACTACAAGTCGGAATCTCTGGCGACAAAAACGTGATCATATCCTTCAGTTCTTCGATCAACGTCACATCCCGCACCGACGAAAAATCAATATAAAACCGATCGTCTTCTGGATTACCCGCTCTCAGTGTCTTACTCGGATTCGTCGCCTGAAAAAATTGAGGAAGATTGATCGCCATAACTGCCCTAGACTCAACTATATTTCTCTCTACAAAACAACCTATCTGCTCAAGGTTGTAACCCGATCGCGTTGGAGGCTGTTCACGGATAATGAGCAAATCCCGTTAAAAATAATTAGAAATAATTCAGAGAATTAGTACTCAG
>JANXNM010000014.1 GCA_025354065.1 Synechococcales cyanobacterium 340R_concoct_173_sub
CAGATCAAATGTTTTTGTATAATGTAATGTTTCAACAACCGCCGCCCAGCATTCTATTAAAAAGTCCCGATCGGTTGCGCCCGTTAGTAAATAATCCCGATAGACCTGCAATACAAAATCAGAACTCAAATCTTTCCACAAATTACAATCTTGATAACTGGTGTAATTCGTCTTTTCCCAAACATGTTCATTTGGCGCACCTAAATCATGGGGCGTTGCACCACGAACTTTACGCAAAGCATCGGGACTTTCCTGGCCGATCGTCGCATAATAACCAATTTTACGAGTCCGATCGTCTTGTTTTGGAATCGCTCGTGCAAACGCTAAAATCACAGATTTTTCAAGCTTCTGCCACAACATCAACAATCCAAACGATCCATACAAACGAACATCAAGACTCTCATACCAGCGATAGTCAATACATTCCAAAACTGCAAATTGTCCAACGGGATCGTCTTCACTTGCCGCACTCCACAACGCACAACCTTGGGTCAAATCATACAGCTCATTCATCAACGCCATTTTGAACCAATCCGGCAAATCAGCCCGGTCTAGAATCGGCGCTTGCCATGCTTCAATTTGTTCACGCCAAAGACTATGCCGTTTTAATCCTTGCTTTGCAATAGTCCAAGCATTGTTTCCCGATCGGCCAAAGAAATCGGTGTAGCGTTTAAAATACGTCACGTCCTGAGCGAATTCCATAATAGGAAAATCCCAGGCAAGAATGAATGGAATTTGTTTGGTTTTACCCGGACGAATAGTGAACTTGACTGCGATCGCGCCTCCAATACGTTCAGTTTCAGCCGCTGGCGTTTCATCATCAAGATTGTTTAAAGTACCATCTTGGGAAAACGATCGCCACAAATCATTCCCATTACCCGCAGCATTCCATCTCGTGTTGTACGTTGTTTCGTTCAATGGATTTAGCAATGTTGCGATCGACCATTCCCCATCGCCTTCTTCTGGCATGTCAATATTGTTTCTAGCATTGCCCATCACAATACCAATCTTACTTTCATCACCAATCAATTGATTGAAATTGCCATTGCTTTTTTTAATACGCGGCACATAGTCATAAAACGGACTACCATCATCCCGCACTTGAATATCAGGCGATTTTGCCGTATTCAAAAACCACCCCGCCAAATTTTCCCAACTCATCATGATGCTGATTGTGATGGGTTCATCGGTCGGATTATGAACAGTCCAAAGGAACGTGGCGATCGGGTAACTGGTGTCCTGATAATTATTAGCAATGATTGGCGAAAACTGTTCACAAGTAATTTGTGCTTTGAATACCTTTTGATACTCATACCAACTTCTAGGATAGAGCGCTGAATAGATTCCCGATCGTTCTGGATACCATTGCCAAGCGTCTAAACTGCCATCTTCTGGGCCTTGAGTTGCCAGGGCATAGGCTTGAGTTTGACCCGCCGATTCTTCAAAGATACTAAATTGACAACCCGCAAAATTCTCAAATGTATGTTCA
>JANXNM010000032.1 GCA_025354065.1 Synechococcales cyanobacterium 340R_concoct_173_sub
GACCTTACGGATACCCTGAGCGATCGGGATATTCCCACGGGGCAAGGTGGATTTGCACGAGACTATAGGGTGACCCTCAAAGCTGGAGATCAAATTGCAGTGGATTTGGTCTCGGAAGTATTTGATCCGATGGTTGTTCTGATGACTAAAGAGGGCATTCCGATCGCCGAAAATGATGATGGTCCCGATGGAACCCCCAATTCACTTTTGTTTATGCGAATTGTAAAATCTGGTCCTTATATTATTCGAGTGCGATCGTTTGGAGAAACCACCGGAGGTGCATTTAAATTAACGGTAACACCCTTAAAATCACGCCCGTAGACTATGGGCCAGACTACGGCGATCATCATAATCGCAGACGATCGGATTACAATTTGCCTCTCATGGCCTGACGCGATCGGATTTTGTCTAAACTTCCCACTGGAATTGAATCAATCAGTTTACGAGTGTAAGGTTGGCGATAGAGGGTAGTGCTTGTTTTACCTTACGGCGTTGTCAATAAAATAGGGTGCGCTAAATTTGATTAATACACCCTATTTTATTTACGATCGCACTTGGCAAAATTTAAGTGGAAGTTTATGCGGTTTGTAATGGAGATCGTTTTTTCTTGATTAAAAATAATTTGCGCGATCTGCAATAGTTATAGGTCTTCTTCATAGCTAGCTCCACCCTTTTGCCCAAAAAGACCAGATGCTTCTTGCTGAGCTTCAAGAAACTCTTTAAATCCTTTGCACCGATCTTTCACTAACACCTCAAATTCAAGCAGTGTAGGAAGTTCATTATCATTACGGGCTTTCAATTTAACACCTTCAGTCAAGTCTTTAATACTTAACGATGTTTTAGGCTCGCCTTTAATAATAGAGGAAAAGCTAGTGAAATGTTCCAGAAGCGAGCCTTCTTGTTCACTATACCTTGCCCCAATTATACTAGTATTGTACTTTTTATACTGGCGAGCAGCATTTTCTTCTTCTTTAGTCAAAGTGACTTTGATACTGAGTTCATAGTAAGTACCTCCAAAAGTTCCTGTCAACTTCTCACAATTTGATGCAAATTTCATACTTAATCTCCTTTTAGAATGTAATTGCTAATGATGCCAATTTAGATGTTTTCGGAGCTTTTAAAGCAATTTTAATGAGAAATAATTGCTCGCAAATGAAGTATCAAAGAAGCCCTTTTCCCTTCAATAGTCCGATCGCCGTTTGTATCAATTGTTTAACCCCAGTATGCTTACTTCCAGTAAAAGAAACATGGTTGTAAGTATAAATACCTGTATTAGGATTGTAATCAAAATTCACATGAGGATATTTTGTTGACTGACCAATCTTTCGTACAGTGTAAGTGGTTGTACCATCAAGTTTTGGTTTGGTAGCATTTTGACACTCGTGTACACCATCTCCTACGGGTTCCCATGCATCACTCATAAAATTAACTCCACAATTGTATAAACTCAGATGAAAGTATTTGTTGTCTGAAATCGTCAAATCAAAAATAGATTTTTGTACCTATTTCTTCATGATTTGTCTAGTCGTAGCAAAGAAGTTAGCCATCTTCCATGCTTCAGATTCGTTTGACGCTTTCCCTGCAAAAGAACTTGCTACTTTCACATCCCCATTACTGCTATCCCAAAAATATTCATAAGCTTCGCCAGATGGCGATTTAACTTCACCGAGTTTAATGAAAGCCACAATTTTTACTCTGTTTTTTAATATGTAAAATTATCGTAAATGAATTTACTAAGATTTCAAAGCGGAAAAAGACGGATTGCTAAATTTTTTATTGAGACGGAGAAAAGCGGAGAAAGACGGCTATAATTTGGGTGTTTACTCGTCATTCTAAGCATGGACATTAGTGAGTTGATGAAAGTTGTGGATGAAACTATGTTTGCTAGAACAGGCAAGCGTCTCAATGATTTACAACGGAAGGTAATTGAGGGGGCTTTAAATCATCAGAAGTATGTTGAGATAGCGGATGTATTTGGGAAGAGTGAAGGTCATGTTAAGGATGTTGGATATGAACTTCTGCAAATGTTATCGGATATTTTTGAAGAACCAGTTAGTAAAGGAAATCTTAAATCAGTTTTAGAAAGACAGAGAGACATTAACTTTAATATTAGCGATGGGAATAAGGGCAGTATTGCTAATGTTATAAATTGCGTAAACTTTAATTCCGATCATACTAAAACTGAATCAAGTGAAGTTCCAGTAGAAAGGACTGATGCTCAGAGAAACAAGCAGATATCCAAAATCAACAAATTACGCGAAGCTGGTTTAGCTGATGATATGATATCAGAATTATTAGAAATTCCTTTGGAACTAGTTAGTGACTGCAATCCAGAAAGATAAAGTACTCTTGTTAATGTAAAACCAAGAAGATTTGTAAATTAGTTTGTGTCAAATCATTGTTTCTTACCTCTCATGGCCTGACGCGATCGGATTTTGTCTAAACTTCCCACTGGAATTGAATCAATCAGTTTACGAGTGTAAGCTTTGCGAGGATTACGATAGATTTGTTCAGCCGTATCAATTTCTTCAATTTTGCCTTGATTCATCACCATAATCCGATCGCTCATGAACTTCACCACACTCAAATCATGGGAAATAAAGACATAGGTCAAATTGAACTCAGCCTGTAACTCTTTAAGCAAATTCAATACCTGCGCCTGCACCGACACATCCAACGCTGACACCGACTCATCACAAATAATAAACTTCGGATTCAAAGCCAAGGCCCGCGCAATACAAATGCGTTGTCTCTGACCGCCGGAGAACTGATGAGGATAACGGGCCATTGTGTCTGGGTTTCCGTCTAGCCCCACCCGATCGAGCAGATACCGCGTCCTCACTTCAAAATCCTTTCTACTTCCCCGCCCAAAAATCTTCAACGGTTCCATCACCGCTGCGCCTACATTCATTCGCGGGTCTAGTGCACTGAATGGATTTTGGAAAATGATTTG
>JANXNM010000036.1 GCA_025354065.1 Synechococcales cyanobacterium 340R_concoct_173_sub
GGTTTTAGAAGATCTGGATAAATTTTGTACGATCGGATTTTCATCTTCTTTGGGTATAATCTCAAGCAGAACAAAACCCTTTAGTTCTTTCTCTTCACTAAAGTCAACGCGTTCAATGCTTCCGGGATAGATTGTCAATGGGTTTTCACAGAGAACTTGATGTTTATGAACGTGACCTAAAGCAACATAATTAAAACAATCTCGGGTCAAAATATTCAAGGGCACCGTGAATCCTTTACCAACCGCCAAAAACTTCTCGGCTCCAAAGGTTGCGGCATCTGCCATCAAATGACCCAACAAAATATGTGGCATGGTCGGATCAAGCTGCTGAATTTCACCTTCTAAGGCAACCCGCAGCCGATCGAGCAATACTTCACTCACTTGCGCCATCGACATTCCATCAGTTTCAGTTTTACTCATGAGGGTCGATCGGTTAAGCCAGGGTAAGGTTGTTACCTGTAATGGACCCGATTTTGTTTCAATTCGATAGGTCGCTAAAGTGTCTCCGACGATGACATTTGGCACGCCCAGCGATCGGTATATGGATAAACTTGCGCCGCCCTCGCCTTGGGAATGTTGATCGTGATTGCCGACCAGTAAAACGGTGGGAATGTTTGCTGCACTCAGCCGACAAAATTGCTTTGCGAATGCCTGCTGAAGATAGGGTGCAGGAACAGCATCTGGGAATGCATCGCCGCCAAATAAGACTAAATCAACTTGATCGTTAATGGCCCGATCGATACAAAATGAAAGGGTTTGTACAAAGTCTTCAAAACGGCTATTTAAACCTGTTTCAGGATTCAAACGACCGTGGATATAGCCACTTCCCATATGAATATCTGAAAGATGTAAGACTTTGAACATGGGAGTCAAGAATTTAGACGGTAGTCCAATAGTAATGCACTTCTCCGGAAAAGTGATTAAAGTGTTTTGTAGGGATATGATTTTTCATATTCTATGATTTGATCAAATACATGTAAATAAATTCACTATTTAGACATAAGAGGTCAATGATTTTAGCAAGATTTGATCTGATTTGACAACAAGCCATGATACGGGTGCCA
>JANXNM010000039.1 GCA_025354065.1 Synechococcales cyanobacterium 340R_concoct_173_sub
CTCATCAACAACAAGAGTTAGCGCGGCTGTTTGCGTTGGATGCGCTGTGTAATAGCAAAGGAGTTCAGGTGTTGATGTCGCCGGAGCGGTATCAGGTAAATGTTTTAGATCAGGAGTTCGATCGATCGGCCTATTGATTCACACCTATTGATTCGCCCTTTTATAGGCGCTCTGAATCATCTGTCTCCATCAAAACTACCCTTCAAATCGAAGATAAGGATAGTGTTGCAAATTTTGAGGTAGGTTAGGGCGATCCTACTAAACTCAAGTTGTTTGCTAGTATAAATATCAATATCCTAGGCGTAAAGGATTTGAACACCATGACACAAACAACTCTTGTTAAGCTTATCAGTCAGCTTGAAGTACTTGAAACAGACGAACTTCAAAAGCTCAGTCAGGCCATCCAAATTCGTCTTAATACAGTAGACGAGTCTGATAAATTAGCTGGTTTTTATAATTCTTTACTAGCTTCAGGTTTAGTAAGCCACATCAAGCCAAGCTATTCGCAGCAAAAACCTCGACTATCTTTGATTGCGACACTGGATGATCCCATATCTCAGACTATTATTGAGGATCGTCGTTAAATGGCTATCTATTTTCTGGATAGCAGTGCATTAGTTAAGCGCTATATCCGTGAAACTGGCTCTAATTGGGTTTGTAATCTTTTTGATCCTAGTCTAGGTAATCAGTTTTTTATTGCTGCCATTGCAGGCGTGGAGATTGTTTATGCAATTACGCGGAGGGCAAAAAATGGAAGCCTTAATGTTACAGATGCGATCGCTATCCGTAATCAGTTCAAGCAAGACTTCCAAACTGAATATCAGATTATTGAAATTTCAGAGAAAATAATCAATTCAGCTATAAATATTGCTGAATCCTATGCTTCGCGAGGTTATGATGCTGTTCAACTTGCTTCAGGGCGTGAATTAAATATTCTATGTATTACGAATGGTCTAACTAGGGTGAAATTTGTTTCAGCAGACAATAATTTAAATATTGCGGGATCTGGCGAAGGGCTAATTGTTGAGAATCTGAATGATTATAGCTAAACACTTTGGGGCAGTCCGATCGCTCCCAGCTTGCCCACATTACTAAAGCAGTTAGAACATTAACAAATGATTGAAATTTTTGAAGCAGATCTTAATTTACCTACTCATGCAAAGGCTATGGTCCAATTAATGGATGCCTATGCGATCGACCCAATGGGTGGTGGTCAAGGTCTATCCAACTACGTTAAGGAAAATCTCCCTACAGAGCTTGCAAAGAGAAAATCGGCTCACGTCATTCTTGCATTTCTCGATTCCGAACCCGTGGGACTTGTTGTTTGCTTAGAAGGATTCTCTACATTTGCGTGCAAGCCATTACTGAACATCCACGATGTCATCGTAGCTTCACCCTACCGTGGAAGAGGCTTATCTAAACTGCTGCTAAAGAAAGCGGAAGCGATCGCACTAGATTTGGGCTGCTGTAAACTCACATTAGAAGTACTGGAAGGAAACCACATTGCCCAGTCCGCATACAAAGCGTTTGGATTCAGTGGCTATGAGCTAAACCCCCAGATGGGCAAGGCATTATTTTGGGAGAAGAAATTATCAGAGGTTCCAATAGAACGGAAAGCCTAAGTAATGGCGAGATTGATGTTGAGCTTGCTTAATATTCAAGAATC
>JANXNM010000041.1 GCA_025354065.1 Synechococcales cyanobacterium 340R_concoct_173_sub
GCGATCGTCTTAATTTCTTCTTCTATGGCTGGGGTCAAGTCGTCAAGAGTCATGATTTCACCTCAATGGATTGCCACCTAGATTTTAGTATTACCTAAATAGCTTTTGGCGTGAGTCTTTTTACACTACTTAGATCGGTCGGTCTTGGATTGATAGTAATCGCTACACCCGCGACATAACAACATTCAGCAAATCAGATTGTTTGAGTTTAGTGGCTTCGATCGGCCTACTATTTTCGATCGCAAAACTCCATTAGCCGATCGTCCTTCTTCTACTCTTCGACCACTTCAATTAAATCCTCAATCACCACCTCAAACGTCCGCGCCAATTTAAGCAATGCCGTCGCATCAACCGTTGCCATTCCTGCTGAATTTGCATAGGTTTTTAACGTGCTGTAATTGATTCCCGATCGCGTCGAAACTTCCTTCAAGCTCCAGCCTTTTTCTTGAGCAAATTGTCGAATTTTTAGCCTGACCAAACCCATGCTTGACACGGGACGAGTACTCGTCCTTTAATGAAGATATTCAAATGACGATCGCCTCTTGCTTGGAAAACATCAAGGCGATCGTTCCCCACAATTCATGAGGTATGGATATGATACCAGCGGAGTTGCCGGATGCGGCAGGCTCGGTTTATCGTGCGAGGTTATTTCCTTGGTCGGTCATTCGATTGTTGCCAGATTGTCAGCGATCGGTTCTAGCGAGATTTCGCAAACGCAATCAGGCGGAAGAGTATGTACGATCGGTAAAACGAGTGAATTCAGATTGGGATTGTACGATCGTATTTGATCCGGTGGGGTGGTGATACAGAGAAGTGGTGAGGCGTTTGGTTGGTAATGAGCGGGCGGCATTACAATAGAGAGTGAAATTGGTATGCTACGTTATTTCAAAGAACTGGACCATGCCTATTCGTAATTGGAAGGGCGCATTAAATTGCTTCACAATTGAATTTGAAGGCAGGTTCCCAATGTAAGAAATAATGACACAAACTACTTTACAAATCCTCTACCGAATAAACTCATGGCAACCAAGAGAAAGGCAAGCAAACAAAAGGACTACACCGTCCAAGCTTCCATCGGCATTGTCATAGTAGTGTTTTTAGCGATCGGAATTAGTACTAGTGTTAACCAACAGCGAGCCTCTAAGAAAGCGATCGTCGCAACTAAACCATCTCCACCACCAATCCCAGAACCAGTATTTACGACGACAAAATCATCTCCGGGAAGTCCGGAATCTATACTAATATTCCTTTGCGTTATTGCGGTAATGGTCCGGAGCATTCAGAAATCTCTCTCAGACCAACAGAAGGCCAGTCAAGGCCAATCTGTTAAGCCTGTTGAGGAGCTGAGTTCTCGTGAATATCTTTATCAACTGTGTCAAGGCGATCGGGAATTAGCCGATCGCCTTGCTCGTGGCGTTGGTTATGAGACAGCCGTTGCTCAGTTGCTTCGCGATCGTGGCGGTCGCTAATTGCCAACTCTTCCCGTAACATCTGCCGTGTTGATTTCTCTAGAAGTCCTAAGTTTAATCTCTTCCATATCTGGTATTGGCGAATATCCATCTTGTCTCACAACTCCCGGATTCTCGACCGTCTTCACCCACTTCTTCCAATCATTCTCTTCCGTCTTTTTTGCACCTTTGCTCTTACCGACAAGCATTGCGATCGTCTTTTGGGGAGATCGAGGATTGGAACGCCTAATCCACGAATGCACGTGGGATTTCTGGATTGCGATCGCACGCCTCCCCAACTCAGTTACAAAATCCCGAAGTCGATCGTCTTTGACTGATCGGAGGACGATCGCCCTTTTCCTCAGCAAGCCGATCGCTTCCACTAAGATTTGGCGAGTTTTTGAAGTTGGGCGATCCAGAGTCCAGTAAAGCCGTTAGGAGCAGATTATAATTACCATACTGACGTAACAGAGATTAGCCCATGAGAGTTGTTA
>JANXNM010000042.1 GCA_025354065.1 Synechococcales cyanobacterium 340R_concoct_173_sub
GTCAAGGATTATGTCCATTTGAGAGAAACGAGACGAAATTTGTTTTTGGCATTGACGACATAGCGTTTAAACCAGAGCAAACTATTGAGCGAATAAAACAAGCTCTCTATGTTTTTTCTGATTGGCAATATACTTTCACTGGCTGGAATTGTGAACATCTTGGTCGATTAATTGCAACTGATCAGCCAAGATGTTATCAAAGCAGTTTTTTGTGGTGGATTTGTAATATGTCTCCAGAAGGCGATCATAAAACTGCACATCAAATATTTCGAGATTATCTGATGAGAGTTGATCCTAGGCTTGTTAGATAACCATTGAAAATTTAGTTACGTCCTTGGTAAATATTAAAATGATAATGGACAGGAGGGCAAAATGAGTATATCCGTCATCGATCAAGTCGTTGAGCAATTAAGATCTATGCCACAACCCCTGCAATGGGAAGTTCTGGAGTTTGCACGTACTTTGATAAGTTCTAAAGTTCAAGGTGTTTCCGGTCAACAGCTATTTCGATTTGCAGGTACAATTCCAATTGACGATCTGCAATTGATGCAAGAGGCGATTGAGTAGAACTGTGAACAGGTTGACTTAAATGAGTGGTAGGTATCTGCTGGACACCAATATCATTATTGCTTTATTCGAAGGCGAAGCATCAATCGTCAATAATCTTGCCCGAGCCGATGAAGTCTTCATTCCAAGTATTGCACTTGGAGAGTTACATTACGGCGCAAGAAAATCAGGGCGCTCCCAAAAGAATTTAGAACGGATCGAAGAGTTTGTTGCAAGCAACACGATCGTATTCTATGGGAATGCTGGTGGAAACCTGTATAAATGCCGTACATTTTTTATTGCAACGATCGCCCCTAAAATCTGTTGGTGAAGGGGGGCGATAAATGGACTTCCCTCAAGAAATGATGAATTCATTAGAACGATCGGCGATGATTTTAAACTGGATGAGCTAATCGCAATGTCGTTACAGCCTTCACCCGATCGGTCTCACCCATCAAAACACATTGATTAAATACAGCAATATCAAGCCCACTCAG
>JANXNM010000045.1 GCA_025354065.1 Synechococcales cyanobacterium 340R_concoct_173_sub
TTCAATTATTAATTTTCAACAGAAACCCGATTATCGATTACGCTGCTATGAAAGGTTACAGATTGAATCGCCGAGGACTGTTATCGATGGTTTGGACCAATTGGCACAACAGTTTGGGATTGGGTTGATGGAGCGTCAAACAATCGAAATAATTTAGAGACGATTCACTTGGCCTCTTTAGTAAGAGGGATCGGATATTTGGGGGCGATCGGTCGTAGTATCTAAATCACTACAATGCTTCAGATAATGATGTGACGGCAAGGGCGCAACCGATACAAATTGTACTGCGATCGACATCCAGTCATGGGTCGAAGGTTTGGATGGGACTTGGATAATCATGGTTCGGGGTCAATGAGATGGCTAGCTCTAGTATAAGATGTCATCCCATGGTTCGATCGATCGATGGGCGACCACTCCAGCTAAGCCATCCATAACTTCATGATTTAATCCTTGGCATCTCTAATTGCAAAGAAATGTGAAGTTTTTAAGTTGTGATGTCAAGGTTATATGGCTAAGAATCATAGGTAAGTGTGGGACAAGAATCTAAAGTCTAGGAGCCACATGTTTGATGGTTTTGCACTGTCAGACTGTTGCTAGAGTCGAAACTGCTAGCTCCTAATTTTGTTTTTGTCCCTCCCAGTTTATCTCGGAATTTCAAGCAGAGCTTGAGTTAGGACACGTTGATGGCTTGTGAGAAGTTGCCTAGGTTTCATGAGGCGGGATTGGGTCAGAGTTCAAGCTACCTTAAATAAAATATGTGCCTAGGATTGTTAAGAAAAACATATCCTGGGATTTTGTGTTGACGCTCCTTGAAGAGTGGGTTAGGTTTGTTGTGTTAAGTTTCGACGCTAAACAACAGTCCAACCACCTCTAAAAGGCAGTGCTTAATATGTCTAAGAAAATAGATAACATTCAATCTCGATCCAGGGACACCATCATGTCCCGGTTAACCTTTCTAGCTAATCAAAAACTGTTGGCCTCCATCACTCTAATCCTCATGCTGGGGGGTAGTTTTGGACTGGCAGTACAAGACTCATCCTGTCGTAATGCCTTTATTGGCTTGTCGAGCCACGTTTGCGCCTTGCTCATTCGGGTTATTTATGACTCTCCGCCCAAGAAATAATTTGAGGTAAGCGTAAGTAATTTTTAATTGTTACGCACATATTAAATCTTTATTGGAATGGTTTGTATTCGTAGAAGCTTCTCCAGTAAAGATTCTTAGTATTTTTTATTGAAACAAAGACTGCCCTAAAGGAACTTAATTATGATTATGCTGGATAACACGTTACATGAGAGAAGCAGGCCCTCATACAAGGGAGATAATCACGGTAGAGAGGAATTGAATCATTCTATTGACATTATGCTGGCAGGCCAAGAAAAATCAGGCTTCCCTTCCATTTTTAGGACAATTAAACGTCATCTTAGACAATATAAATTGCAAGATCGCTTCTCTCCTTACGAGGTTTTCAGTGAAGCCTGCGATCGGGCATTTAAGAAGCTTGAAAAAGGCGAAGAAATTCCTAATATACCGCCTTGGTTTAGAACGACATGTTTCAACATTATTCGAGAATGGAGTCGTGAAACAACACGTACTGATGGTGTGAATTGTTCCTATCCTAGAGATGATCAGGATAGTGAAAGAGAACAAGAGATTGGGATCTACAACCCTAATCAAATGACTACTTTGGATTTACTGGCAATGTATGAAGTCTATACACAGCTTCCAGAATTAGATCGAAAAGTTCTTTGCTTACATGTTGCAGGTATGAGATGGGAAGAAATCGCTGATCAGCTTATTGACTCTGGTGAACAGTCGGGCGATCGAGTTCATGTTGCTCAAGCTCTGGCTAAACGGGCCTCCCGTTGCAGAAAACACCTACGTAGCTTGTACTTTGATTCCTGAAAACAGGTGAAATACTTGACGATATACAGTGAAAATCATGACACTTCATTCTTCCAATTCCATGCTTCACTCATTTAAAGGAAATATAATAGCAGTGAACAAGCAAATTCCGACACCATCTAATCTGGAATTGTTGACAGACTACCTACGTTTGTCAATGCTTCCAAAATTATCAGAAATAGAAGAGGAACATCTCTTAAAAATATATGAACTATCAGAACAAGACAATGAAATCTATCTGCTGACAACAATCATTGATGATTGGATTTTTGAGAAATATGAACATCTAACTGAAGAGGATAAGCGAGAACTAAAGAACCAGGAAGTAAGAATTCGTGAACTCATTTACCCGTTAGAGAATTCACAC
>JANXNM010000052.1 GCA_025354065.1 Synechococcales cyanobacterium 340R_concoct_173_sub
GCGTGGACTCATTGCCGCTGACTTTACATTTGAGCGCTTAGTATTTGTCGCACCATTGGCGGCCCAAGTTCTTAAAGAAACCTACGGTCCAACAACCGGAAGCAATACTATTGTCGTGGGTTACGATCGGCGCTTTCTCTCAGAAGAATTTGCTCTCACCACCGCCAAAACCATTCAGAACTGCGGGTTCGACGTATTACTTTCAGAATGCTTTGCGCCTACGCCTGCCTTTAGTTGGGCGGCTAAATCGATGAATGTATTAGGTGCATTTGTAATTACAGCGAGTCATAATCCCGGCGGCTATTCTGGCTTTAAAATCAAAGGGGCTTTTGGGGGATCGGTTCCGTCGGACGTGACGGCAAAGGTTGAAGCTTTAATTGCCAATCCCCCGGCCAAAGTCGTAGACCGAAGGTCGGTCATAGACCATCAAACTCCCGGCAAACTCCAAACCTTTAATCCTTGGACTAGCTATTGTGCTGGATTGCGGGAATTAGTTGATGTGGAGGCGATCGTCTCAGCGATTCAAAGCGAAAAGATTAAAGTCTTTGTCGATGTAATGAATGGCTCAGCTTCGACAGGTTTAACCCAGTTGCTGGGAATTGATGTGCCTGAAATCCGATCGGAGCGGGATCCATTGTTTGGCGGAGGTGCGCCGGAACCATTACCCAAGTATTTGCATGAATTACTCACTACTATTCCTCAGACTCAAACAAATGCCGTGAAAGTAGGTCTAGTGTTTGATGGAGATTGCGATCGGATTGCAGCAGTGGATAGTAAGGGCAATTTCCTGAGTTCCCAAGTTCTGATTCCAATTTTAATTGAACATTTATCAGAGCGTAAAGGCTACAGCGGCGAAGTTGTTAAAACTGTCAGTGGTTCGGGATTGATTGAAAAAACGGCGCGGTTCTACAATTTACCGACCTTTGAAACTCCGATTGGTTATAAATACATTGCCGATCGAATGCTAGCGGCTAAAGCACTGCTGGGGGGCGAAGAATCCGGCGGTATTGGGTATGGTCATCACATTCCTGAACGAGATGCTTTGTTAGCTGCATTATATGTGTTAGAAATCGTGGTAAAAACTGGAATGGATTTATCGGACTTATACCGATCGATTCAAGAAAAAACTGGATTTGATGCAGCCTACGATCGAATAGATTTACCATTGTCCAGCATGGCGGTACGAGATTCATTATTAGCCAGTTTGCAAAACAATCCGATTCAAACAGTTGCCGGGAAATCCGTCGTCTCGACTCAAACAGATGATGGTTATAAATTCCGATTAGAGGACGAAAGTTGGCTCTTGGTTCGCTTTAGTGGAACTGAACCCGTGCTTCGATTATATTGCGAAGCCGCCACTTCAGAGCAGGTTCACACAACGCTAGCCTGGGCTAAAGACTGGGCAAATTCGGTGTAGTGAGTTTGAGCGATCGGGTGAAGGGATGAGGACAATCTTGTCACCCGATCGGCAGCAAATCTCAATGCAAATCTCAATCAATTGAGTCTAACCAATCAAACTAGCAACTCGGAATGCAGAAGAGATCGCTCCTTCATGTAAACCATCGCCCAAATATGCACCCACATAATAGGT
>JANXNM010000054.1 GCA_025354065.1 Synechococcales cyanobacterium 340R_concoct_173_sub
GAAGAAGGAGGTTCCCGCAAAACTTTCGACAAGGAGCGGTTTAAGCAGCGGAGCATCGGGAAAATGAGACCGGACATTACGCGGGTAGGAGCAAACTCTCCGTTGTTTGATGACTTCCCAGCAAGGTGTATCTTCGATCGCGTATTCCAGATTATCGACGATCTGACCACTGGCGCAAACGGCGATCGTTCGCATCATTTTTAGGTTGTCGCCTTCGATTAAACTAATGTATGCGTAATCTGTATTGAGTATTTTGGCCAACTGCTGGACTAGCGCCTCCATAAATGCGCTACCCGTGACCGTAGATAGTTCGCGTGTAATTTCTAGTAGTGCACTATCGACTTTAGCGATCTGCCGTGCTGCCAACCTGAGTTCTAGTTCATCTACTACGATCGCAGCCAGATCGGCCAAGGTAGCTTCTTGCTCAGGGGTGAGTGGGTCGTGGGGGATTGTGTCGAGCATACAGAGCGTCCCCAGATTGAAGCCGTCGTGACTGAGCAGGGGCGCACCTGCATAAAACCGCAGGCCTGGGTCGCACTGCACGAAGGGATTCCCTAAAAACCGCTCATCAAGTTGGGTATCGGCCACGACTAGCAGTTCGTCGGTCAATACGGCAAAGCTGCACAGTGTGGCATCACGCGGGACTTCACGGGCATCAAAGCCAATGCTCGACTTAAACCAAGCTCTCGACTCATCTACTAATGAAATCAGCACCGTAGGCATCTGGAACAGTCGCGCGGCTAGACTTGTGACCCGATCGAAGGCGACTTCAGCCGGGGTATCGAGAATGTCGTAGCGATGCAATGCCGCTAAGCGTTCTACTTCGTTAGCTGGAATCAAGAAGGTCGGTAAGTTTGGAGCTAATGAGTCAATCATATCAATAAATTAAATCTAGATTGTTTAGGTTTAATCAATATGAAAATAAATAAGTCTCCCTGAGCGAAAAAGCGTGTCATTTAATAATAGTAATTAACTAAAAATCAGCCTTACTCATATAGACTTTAAATATCAAAACAAAATTGTGACAAGATTGCGAAGTAAGCTTTATATTTTGATATTACCAGAAATTTAAAAAACTTTAGTAGTTCAAAAATCTTATTGAGTAAGGCTTTTGATTTTTTTTGACAAATCCTATGATCCCTGAAAGGGGAGCAAAATTTCTCTGAATTTGGAGTTTCTACTTATGCTACATATAGCTTCCAGCCTATAGCGATAAAATCTGTCTGTAAATATTAGATCTCGTCTAATTATGAAGATTAATCAATTCTTAACAGATGTTTCCAAAGCCTTTG
>JANXNM010000067.1 GCA_025354065.1 Synechococcales cyanobacterium 340R_concoct_173_sub
CTTGACTGGATCCCTTGCTCAATCTCACCCTCCAACTCACAACGGCTTCTCCATACGATGCAAGCCACCCGCCTCAGTCATGGAGCCAAATCGTTGACTGGTTTTGCTACAGGTGATGTGGTAGCCCTGACGAGCGAATAATCTTTGGGCACGAATATTGGTATAGGCGACATCTAAGGCCATGCTAGTACAGCCCGATTCCTTTGCTGTTAGTTCGGTGTCATTTAATAGCGCCGTCCCCAACCCCCGATCGCGGTATTCTGGCGCAATGCAAAGACTCAGAATAAAATACATTTCCGATTTTACGTCTTGTTTAATTCGACTCAAGTCGGCCAAATTAACCAGAATTCTAGGCACGCGTTGCAACGGAAGAATCTTCGCCATAATGCCCTGAATACTTTCCTCAGCACGGCGTTTCACTTCACCGGGATAGCTCAAGACAATGCCCGCCACCCGATCGTCCACTTCCACAATCTGCGCGAATTCATAACTAAACGCATGACTCGGTTCCCCAAAGGCTTGACGCAAAATGGCTACCGATTTTTCTGAGGTGGATGCAAAAACGTAACTAAACAGGCCCGAATCAGCGGAAAATATTAGATCTGCGCCCCAAATGACATCGCGTTCTTCAGCGGGGCGAATCGTGAGACGATCGGTGGAGAATTGCAGCGTCATATCGGTATATCGTAGCGTAGGGATGGGAACGAGATAGGCCGTCAGGAATTCTCTCGATGTAACTATCTAAACGTAACTATTTATCTATTGCAGCTTCTATTTTCACCTTGTTCGGTTCATTTTTTCCCTAAAATTTTCCCTAATTTTTTTTACTCGTCCTCGTCCCGTCAAATCCTATGTCTCAAACCCCAGCAGAAATCCCCGATCGTCTCGTCAAACACGACATAAAGTACAACCATCATAACCAAGTCGATCGGGCTGCGTTGTCACCCATGATGCGCCACTATGCGGAAACAAAAGACCAGTATCCTCAAGCGTTGCTGATGTATCGGGTGGGTGATTTTTTTGAGACATTTTTTCAAGATGCCGTGACGATCGCTCGTGAATTGGAGCTAGTGCTGACGAGTAAGGATGCGGGGAAGTCGATCGGGCGCGTACCGTTGGCGGGGATTCCTCACCATGCAGTCGATCGATATTGTGCACAGTTGGTGGAAAAGGGATTTTCGGTGGCGCTGTGCGATCAGGTTGAGGATGCGGCTCTAGCCCAGGGATTGGTGCGGCGGGAAGTCACGCGGGTAATGACACCGGGGACGCTGCTAGAAGAGGGAATGCTGAATGCACGACGGAATAATTTTTTGGCGGCGGTGGTGATTGCAAATCATCATTGGGGGATTGCCTATGCAGATATTTCCACGGGAGAATTTTTTACAGCACAACATACGGGCCTGGAGAATTTAACCCACGAAATTCAACGACTCCAACCCGCAGAAATTTTGGTTCCGGCCAATGCGCCCGATTTGGTTGGGTTGTTGGGTCCCGGTGAAAAGTCGGACCAGTTGCCAAGCTGTATGCCGCCTCAGTTTTGCTATACTTTGCGGCCTCAAAGCGGATTTGCTCAAGCGGAAGCCCGATCGCGATTGATGACTCGGTTTAGGGTGCGATCGTTAGAAGGATTAGGCTGCGAAGATTTGCCATTGGCGGTGCGGGCGGCAGGGGGCTTGTTGGAATATTTGGAGCGGACATCTGAACGATCGTGGGATCAGGGCCGCGATGCAGAAACAACAAAAATGACCACCAAAGTACCCCTGCAATTGCTGTCTACTTATAGTCTGTCAGAATTTTTAGTTCTCGACGGTGCGACTCGGCGTAATTTAGAAATCACTCAAACCCAGCGAGATGGGATATTTCATGGATCGTTGTTGTGGGCGATCGATCGGACTATTACGCCTATGGGATCGCGGGCATTGCGGCGATGGTTGCAGCAGCCTTTGCTAAGTCCGATGGGCATCCAATCACGACAGCAGACCTTACGGGAATTGGTAGACGACGGGATTTTGCGGGAAGATTTGCAAAAAATCCTGCGACAAATTTACGATCTCGAACGACTGGCAGGACGGGCTGGGTCGGGGAGCGCTAGTCCTCGGGATTTGGTGGCGTTGGCAGATTCTCTTGAAAAACTGCCTGTCTTAGCGGCGTTGGTGAGTGGGGCCAAGTCTCCCTATTTACAAGTTCTGCAATCTGTGCCGCCAAACCTAGACGAGATTGCGGCGGATGTTCGATCGCATTTAGTAGACAAACCCTCTATTTCGCTAACTGATGGTGGATTGATTCGATCAGGTATCAACGACCGATTGGATGATCGACGTAAACAGGTAGAAGATGATCAACAGTGGATCGCGAATCTTGAGGTGACAGAACGACTTAGAACGGCTATTCCATCATTGAAAGTTGGGTATAGTAAAAACTTTGGTTATTTCCTGAGTATTACCCGTGCCAAGGCTAATCAGGTTCCTGATAATTACATTCGCAAACAAACATTAACGAATGAAGAACGGTATTTCACACCCGAGTTAAAAGAATGCGAAAGTCGTTTGCTTTTGGCGAAAGATGAATTAGGGCGAATTGAATATGAAATCTTTTCACAAGTTCGATCGCGAGTCGGAGAACAAGCTGAATCAATCCGATCGGCGGCCAAAGCGATCGCGGCGGCAGATGTACTCGCGGGATTGGCGGAAGTGGCGGTATACCAAGGGTATTGCTGTCCTGAAATGGATGATTCCAAGAATTTAGGTCGCAAGTTGGACATTGTAGACGGTCGCCATCCGGTTGTTGAACAATCCCTTCCCGCCGGGTTTTTTGTCCCGAATTCTACGAAGTTAGGAATGGGCAAATCAGTGCCCGATTTAGTAATTTTAACTGGGCCAAATGCATCAGGAAAATCTTGCTATTTACGCCAAATTGGATTGATTCAATTATTAGCCCAAGTCGGTAGTTTTATTCCAGCCCGATCGGCGAAATTGGGGATTTGCGATCGTATCTTCACTCGTGTCGGAGCTGTTGATGATCTAGCAACTGGGCAATCAACCTTTATGGTGGAAATGAATGAGACGGCTAATATTTTGAATCATGCAACAGCCCGATCGTTGGTATTGTTAGATGAAATTGGGCGAGGTACGGCGACGTTTGATGGGTTGTCAATTGCTTGGGCGGTGGCAGAATATCTGGCTTCTGAGATTCGATCGCGGACTATTTTCGCAACCCATTATCATGAATTAAATGAATTAGCCTCAATTTTACCGAATGTCGCAAATTTTCAAGTAACGGTAAAAGAACTACCCGATCAAATTGTATTCTTGCATCGGGTTCAACCGGGTGGGGCCGATCGCTCCTACGGCATTGAGGCAGGACGATTAGCGGGATTACCGCCGTCTGTGATTGTTCGGGCTAAACAAGTGATGAGCCAAATTGAAAAACATAGCAAAATTGCAATAGGACTTCGGCGAAGCGGTGGCAAGGTAGCTGAATCGGTTAATCAGCCCCTAGCAAACAAAGATATAAACAAAGATACAAATGAAGATGAACAATTAGGATTTTTCTAATGACCAGCCTATTTAGGATTACTCTTCAGCCTCTTGTTCTTCTGCATCAAAAGGCTCTTCAGCGATCTCATCCAAAACAATAGATTCATAGATTTCATCGATCGCACAAGTAAATTCTAAACTTTCTAATCGCAATTCATTCCCAGATTCATAAATAATATATTGCCAAGTGCCGTCCGAATTCCGTCGACAAACTTCGATCAGAGATTCGTTGGAACTGACTAAAACATATTCTTGAAGGGTATCGATCGATCGATATTCTCGTAGTTTTTTACCCCGGTCGGTTGATTCGGTGCTGGGCGATAGAACTTCGATAATGACTTTAGGATATTGGAAAAGTTGCGTTGCTACTTTATCACGATCGTCGCAAGTGATCACCAAATCTGGATATCGATAGCGCCGCCGAATTTGAACTTTGACA
>JANXNM010000089.1 GCA_025354065.1 Synechococcales cyanobacterium 340R_concoct_173_sub
ACCGATCGGTTCTAATTAAATAAACCATTAAAATAAATCCCGTGACCCCACTTTTCGATTCACGCAATCTCAATACTCTATGGGCTTCCATCATTGCCGAAACCCTCGTGCGCTGTGGATTGAAAACCGCAATCATTTGTCCTGGATCAAGGTCAGCTCCGTTAACAATTGCCTTTGTCCAACATCCACAAATTGAAACCATTCCTGTATTAGATGAACGATCGGCTAGTTTCTTCGCCTTAGGAATTGCAAAACAAACTCATCGTCCAGTTGTTTTGATTTGTTCATCCGGGACCGCAGGCGCAAACTTTTATCCAGCAGTGATTGAAGCAAAAGAGAGCCGAGTGCCGCTATTAGTCTTGACCGCCGATCGTCCACCCGAATTGCGCGACTGTAACGCAGGACAAGCGATCGAACAACAAAGACTATTTAGCAATTTCCCAAATTACTCGACAGAATTAGCAATACCTGAATTGAATGTATCGCGACTACAATATGTTCGCCAACGATCGGCACAATGCTATCAACAATGTCTCTATCCAATTTCTGGCGTTGTTCATCTTAATATTCCATTTCGGGATCCCTTAGCCCCGATCGTAGATCCAGAAGTATCGATATGGTGCGATCGGCTGCCCGATGATTTCTTTGATCATTTACGACCATTCACCAAACCGCAGCTTGATCAAACAAACAAACTCCCAAATTCAAAACGCGGGATTATTATTGCAGGAGTTGCACAACCCGAAAACCCGGAAACCTATGCCACAGCGATCGCCCGAATCTCAACGCTTACAGGCTTCACAGTATTAGCCGAAGCCTTATCACCCGTTCGCAACTATAATCATTTATTCGATCGCACTCTCATTTCTACTTACGACACCATTTTACGTAATCCAAAATTAGCACAATCATTAAAACCTGACTTCGTTCTTCGCATTGGTGAAATGCCCACTAGCAAAGTATTACGTCAATGGTTAGATACCAATCTGATTGAAACCTGGATTATTGATGAAAGCGATCGGTCTCTCGATTCACTTCATGGAAAAACTCACAATTGTTTGACATCTGTAATTACATTTGCAAATTTATTAGAAAATTCGTCACAAAACCAAGATTCAACCTATTCAAACGCTTGGGAAATGGCGGAAAATCAAACTCGCAAGACGATCGATCGTTATCTCACCACTGAATCAAATCTCTTCGAGGGCAAAGCCGCTTGGCTGCTGTCGCAGGTTCTCCCATCAAACACACCATTATTCATTTCTAATAGTATGCCCGTCCGGGATATGGAATACTTTTGGAAACCCAACGATCGCACCTATCAAATTTACGTCAATCGCGGCGCAAATGGTATTGATGGCTGTCTGAGTACGGCGATCGGCATTGCACACAACAATCAGCCGACTGTCATGCTCACGGGCGATCTAACATTGCTCTATGATACGAATGGATTTTTAATTAGACCTTATCTACAAGGTCATCTGACGATCGTATTACTCAACAACAATGGCGGCGGAATTTTTGGAATGTTACCGATCGCCCAATTCAATCCCCCCTTTGAGGAATTCTTTTCAACCCCACAGAATATTGAATTTGAGAATCTTTGTAAAACCTATCAGATTGACTATGAACAGATTCAAGATTGGGAGCATTTAAGCGATCGGCTGAAAACACTTCCCACACAAGGCATTCGTATCTTAGAACTAAAGTGCGATCGGGGCTTTGATGCAAAATGGCGTAAAGAAAACTTTAGTGCGATCGCGACAGGTTTGCTATGATTCAGGTTGATATTCTAATGGAACTTTGAAAATGACAGTTGATTT
>JANXNM010000128.1 GCA_025354065.1 Synechococcales cyanobacterium 340R_concoct_173_sub
CATGCGAAAGTCGAGCTTGAGCCGGGTGAAGATGGCCGTGTAGGCGGCGCGCATCTGCTCGTAGCTCTGGAGGGCCGCCGCCTCGTCCACGTCGAACGAGTACGCGTCCTTCATCAAGAACTCGCGCGCGCGCATAACTCCGAAGCGCGGGCGTATTTCGTCGCGAAACTTGGTTTGAATCTGGTAGAAGTTCACGGGTAATTGTTTGTAGCTGCGCAGTTCGCGGCGGGCGATGTCGGTAATGACTTCCTCATGGGTGGGTCCGTAGGCGAACTCCCGATCGTGGCGGTCCTTAAAGCGCAGCAATTCCGGCCCGTACTTGCTCCAGCGGCCCGATTCCTTCCACAATTCCGCCGGTTGAACCGTGATACGTTCAAAATTGAGGTTGCGATTGTTTTGGCAAAGCTTTTGAAATTGCCGATCGGTTAATTGAATATCAGGATTGAGTTGGACAAGGATGGTGTTCATCGATCGATATCCTATGAAATTCTGCTTTTAGTTTAGCGGTTATACTTGTTAAAGTGTAGTAGATTAAAATAAATTCAGTACAAGTTAATAATCACAGAAATGCCCATTCCCCATGCCTGAAAACCAAACCACTTACCAGACAGCTAAGATTGTCAAATACTATGAAAAAATAAATGATCTCCAGCCCGCTGAGCAAATGATACTCGATCGGCTTTCTGCACAGTTACCAACCATGAAGATGCTGGATATTGGTGTCGGGGCGGGACGTACTACACAGCATTTCTGCGATCGGACGGCCTATTATATTGGGATTGATTATTCGCCGGAAATGATTAGTGCCTGCAAACAACGTTTCCCCGAAACCGTTAAAAGGCAATTCAAAGTTTGTGATGCACGGGATATGAGTGGTTTTGAAGATCAGCAATTTGATTTTGTTCTTTTTAGTTTCAATGGCATTGATTATGTCGATCATGACGATCGGCTCACCATTCTAAAAGAAATTCATCGTGTGATTAAACCCGGTGGAATCTTTTGTTTCTCCAGTCACAATCTACAAAGCTTTGAAAGTGCTTTTAGTTTTAAATCACAATGGTCTTACAATCCGATCGCAACCTATACAAACCTAGTCATAGCAGGTATCTTAAAACTATTAAATCGACCGCTAACCCTAAAAGAAGTTCAAGAATCATCCCATAAAATTGTTAAAGATGAATCCCATAATTTTCAACTTAGTACTTACTATATTCGACCTTCAGCACAAATCGAGCAACTATCTCACTGGTTTGAAGATATTCAAATCTATTCCTGGAAAAATGATATTGAATTAGTAAGTCAAGCCGCTCGTCTTGCGAATACAGATCAATGGATTTACTATTACTGCACCTCGAATTCAAAAGTTATGGTGTAAATATTTCAAAGGTCCGATCGCCATAAACCATTGTCTTATCCACAGCGCTAAATGTTTGATTTTGGGTACGATCGTTGGAAATACATTGACAAATCAACTCCGCGACATCTGCGCGATGAATAATTCCGCCTATTGTAGGATCTCCGGTCAGCACACCATTTCTCGTTGCAGGTTCAGACTTCAACCCACCAGGACGAATAATCGTGTAGGTCAGACCACTTTGGCAAAGATGAGTTTCGGCTTTTTCTTTCTCTTTCAAAACTGCACTTAACGCTTCCAACGCACTAGCAGGAATTGCATTACTACTTGTTCCAGTCCCGATTGAGGTGATCAAAATAAAATGCTTTACACCCGCAGTAACTGCTGCATCAATCAAATTACGATTACCAACAAAGTCCGATCGCACACCTTCTGGAGACGTTCCGCCTATTGTACTAATTACCGTATCAACTGACTGCCCATTCATCGCTGTGGCTAGCTCAGCCTCATTCATAGCATCTCCAAACTTCACTTGAATATTCAATGCTTCGAGTTTAGATTGAGATTCCGAATTACGTAAAAGCGCGATCGTAGTTATCTTTTGTTGAGAAAGAATCTGTGCAATCTCAAATCCAACACCACGGCTGGCTCCAGCAAGGAAAACAATAGTCATATAATATTGGGTATGGAGATTAAAAATTATGGCATACATCTGATGTTCGATCGGACATTATGGTAAAAAGCGCGATCGAACCCCTTCACTCGGAACCCGGCACGTATCCCGCTTTCCCAATATACGATAGCGATTACTAGCCACAATTCGATAAATAGTGTCTCGCAATACCAATGGCACCACTCCGCCAACACTCAACACAGCCCAAATTCCACCCAATCGGCGCAAAATTTGAACAACAGCTTCAGATTGTGAATACAAACCTATTTCATCAAGATAATAAATGGACCATTCTTCTGGATTATGGGGCAAGGGTGGTAAAAGTCTTTGTGCTGTTTCTCCTTGAAGCGGTGATACACGAAGTTTGGCATCCCGATCGATCGTCATCATCCAATCTAAAAAACCATTACACATCACACATTCCCCATCAAAGAAAACGATCGGATGGGTGAGATTTGAGCCAGTAGAATTTGCAGAAATCTCGTTATGATTTACCGATCGTAGTTCGTTTATCATTATCTTATTTCGTAGTTTAAATCACTATTTTAGTAATTTAGTTTCTTATTTAAATCATAAATCAAACGAGTATCTATCATTAGATTTAATTCGATCGTATCACGGACTCAATCGCCCGATCGAGTCCATCACGATGAACCCAACCGACATAGCCGCCAAACTCACATTCACCCCTATCGTTCTCTAAGAATATATGTTTCACTCCTAACAAATCGTTCCATGTTCGTACAATTGTTCCATCTTTGAGGGTCATAATTGGCTTCGATCGCTCAAAACCTTTTGGATGTGCGTCTGTCATTCCCGGCATCGATCGTAATTGTGCAATGGTCTCCATTATCGATCGAGCCTCTGAAAACACAATGTTTTTTGGATTTTCCGCCCAAAAATCCTGAATTTGCCTATCCACTCCCTCACTAAATCTCAATCCGGAATGATTAACTCCTGGAACACAAACAAAACGGGCATATTTAAATTGTGTCGTTTGGACTAAAACTGTTCCGTCACTCCCTGAGTCATTATCCCCCGCCACAATCAATGTTGGAACCTGACGAGCAATAGCTTCCGCCAAAGGCCGCCGATCGATCCCTAACTCCTGTGCAATCGCAAAACTTACCAAACTCAACGGATCCGCCATCTTCGCTAAATGGGAACCACCAATGGGAGACCCCAACAATACCCATGATTCAATATTCGGCCACCATTCCGGATGCCGCGTCAGAATCTCCGTCCAAATCACTCCGCCCAGTGAACAACCAATGATCCGAATAGGCACATCGGGATAGTTCCTAATCTCGCGCATCGCTATTCTTTCCACCTTTGTGATCAGAGGCTCAATGTTAAATAAGGTATTAAGAAAGCCAAGATTAGGGGAAACGATACGAGAATTCAAGTCGGAAGAATTTCGTTTAGCTAGCGACTCCATAGCGTGATGACTATCAACCATGCCATGCTGAGAAAAGACTAAATAGCTAGGACGCATAATGTACTACCACTGTGGAATGCTGCGAACTGAGAATTAATGCAGAATTCAATTTGTATATTTATCAGTCTGCAACCTAATTGATAGAATGTGGTGCTCTTGGTGAGCACTTTTTGAACTGGACTATTCCGATAGGTCTATGGATATTGGGTACAGATGGTATACATATTCAATATCGAGGATTCTGAGTTGGAGTATATCGAGCGCCTCCAGTATCAAGTCGCCGACGATAAAGTAATTCTAGCTGTCCACCATATTCCTGAATTATCGCCAATTGCCGCAAGTATAATCCGCGAAATGAATTAGCAAATAGTAGGGTGACGATCGCAACCCCGAGTCCACTAGCGGTCGAAATCAAGGCTTCACTCACGCCGCCCGTGACTTCTAAAGTATTCTTGCCACCAACCGAATTTAGGGTCAACGACGCAAACGATCGAATTAGTCCTAAAACTGTCCCGAGCAATCCCAACAGCGGAGCCAAACTGATAATGGTCTCAAATACGGTGCTAAAGCGTTTGAGTAAAGGCAATTCAGCTTGAGCCGAACTTTCTAACGCTAGCCGAAATTCTTCTGGTGTAGCTTGGTCCAGTTCAAGGGCAGCGAGAAAGATCCGGGCGATCGGTAGGTCGGTATGCTTTTCAAGTAAACCAAATGAGGCTTTGGGATTTCGACGGTAAAGACTTAGGCTCTCGCGAACAAGGCGTTCCGTGCGTTTTAGCACTTTGAACCAAAAGATGAGGCGTTCCAAGATCAAAGCGATCGCCAAAATCGAGAATCCAAGTAGGGGCCACATGACTTCCCCTCCTGCTGCAAACCAATTTCCAGGTTGCGCTGCCATCGTTTAGTTCCCATTCAAATTACACTTTGCACAGTTTAACAGTAAGATTGCAAAAATATTTATGACCGTACGCGGGTTTAGAGTGATGAAGCAATTAATTAAGCAATTATGGAATCAGGAATTATGCTGGAGACTACTTCGTAAATTGCTCTACAGACTCACGCACAAACTATTCTACCAACCATTGTGGCTAGCGATCGTTATTTGTGCTGTCGGTGGCGTTTTGCTTAGCTCAACACTATCAAGGGCGGTTCAACAAAACTTTTCAACCCGCACCCCATCCGCTATTGCATTGCGTCAGCCTAATATAATTGTTGACGCTCCTCAAATGACCCGCCGATCGTCGTCGGTTTCTCGTCGCCAAGGGACCATTGCTCAACGATCGCCCCAACTCCTTGATATTTCAAACTGTAGCGCTAATCCAAAACAACCCCGCAATCCCAGTGACCTTAAGGCATTATTGACGCTGCCCTTAACTCGTTTTCGCGCAACAGCGAATCAAATTAGTGGACCAGTTCAAGAACGATCGGCAGTGGCCCATTTTACGAATTTTGGTTGGCGATTTTTAGTGGATTGGTTCGGCGTATCGGCCTTGCATGAACCCATTGTGGTGCTGCACGAGACGGTTGGATCGTTTGAATCGGTAATAAATTTGTTCAGTGAATCCCATCCTGACGATGATGATCAGGTGAGCTATCACACATTAATTCGGGAAAATGGCGAAATTGTTTATGTCGTGCCGCCGGAATACCGTGCCTATGGAGCGGGAGATTCTGTGTTTGTAAATGCCGATCGTCAAGAAGAAACAGTTCAAACGAATGGGAAAAATCCACCATCGGTCAATAATTTCGCCTATCACATCTCACTTGTCACGCCTATGGAAGGACAAAACGATGAGGCGACTCATGGTGGCTATACTAAAAATCAGTATGAAGCGTTGGCCTGGTTGGTCTCGAAAACAGGGATTGCGGACGATCGCATTACCACCCACAAAATCGTCGATCGTTCAGGAACTCGCATTGATCCGCGAAGCTTTGATGCTGAATATTTCCTGCAACGGCTGCACAGCTATCCCAAAACTCAGGAAATTATTATCGGTTGCACCTTGCCAGATGCTCCGGCTCCACCCGCTTTGGCGCGTTAGTTAAGGACCATGAGACTCGTGAATCTAGCTGGCGATCGGTAGGCGGGGTTCGGTGGCGGTTCGGTATATTTCTTCTTTGGCAAAGTACAAGCTGATTACCTGTGCCCCCAGAATGATTCGGGCTGTCTCAGACAAGTAGTCTAAATCATCTATCAAACTATCTACCATCCAAGCTTCGGTGCAATGAACCATTAACCGATCGAGCTTGACCTCAAGATGACATAACCCCAACGGATGAAGGAACAGCTTGGTTAGGCGGTTAATGCGGCGCTGGGTTAGATGTGCGTGATCTTTGGGATTAAATTCGAGGATCATGATGATTTGCCAATAAAGATTTGCAATAATAACTAGATTCAACCGTATTTGCCACGAGTTCCATACTGTAAGAATGCGGGTTATTTTGGTGAAGCTTGGAGTTTAGGCTAGTGAATTTATGTAAAAGACTAGTTATAATTCTGTTAAAAATGGACTAGTCGTTCTACGAATGCCGAGGAGAACTGCGACTCTAGTTCCTTCAAATTCATGGGTGATGATTCCTGAAATTATGAATGTCATATTAGTCTGAGAGAACTGGGAAATAGTTCCCAAAAGGTTACGTATGTTCATACTATTTGTTCATCTATTCATTGAGGCGTGGCATGACGAGACGATTGGCTTGGCTAGAGGGGATTCGTTTTTTTGCGGCGGTTGTGCTGTTGGTCTATCACGCACAGTTGCTATTGACGGACTATGCCTACACGCCAAAGCCAACGGGGCTTAGTGCTAATGGGTCTTTGCTGTGGGCGGCCAGTGGTGAACTTGCGACGAATTTATGGTCTCGGGCCGTGACGGCAGGGATGTGGTTTGGGTATCAATTTGTTGATGTATTTGTTTTGGTCAGTGGGTTTAGTTTGGTGTTGTCGCTGAAGGGCAGTATGTCGGCTGGATCTTTTGTGGTGCAACGATGTCTGCGAATTTTGCTGCCGTTTTGGACCGTGGCGGCGATCGCGTATCCCGTCTTAGCGGCGATCGGATGGTGGACTCACAGCTATATTCCCGATGCTTGGCATGTGTTTGCGGGGCTGACGTTTCCATTGTTGTTTGACTATGGTGGACGACTTTTACTTTCGACCAGTGGGCCTTGGTGGTTTGTTCCATTGATTTTAAGTTTTGCCTTGGCGTTTCCAGCCTTGTGGTGGTTGCTGCAACGGTGGGGGGCGAGAAATTTATTGTGGGTGAGCTGTGTGATTACCTTTGGGTATCGGGCCTTGGCAGTGTGGATCTTTGATGGCCATCCGACTTATATTATTGTGGCGGCGACGGCGAGTTGGTTTCCGTTTTTGTCAATGCTGGCGAAGTTGAGTACGTTTGTGTTAGGAATGACGGTGGCGCAGCAGTTCAAAGTAGGAATGGGTGTAATTTTCTGGAGTGATTTTAAAGTATTGGCACTAGCGATTCCGGCCTATAGTTGCGGGTTTGTAGGGCAATTTTACCGAGTTGGCTGGGTTGTGAATGATTTTTTGATTGCGATCGGGCTGTCATTACTTTGTATGGTGGTGTTCCGTGCCTTATGTCGTTTTAATTGGGTCTCGCACTCTTGTAGTTGGCTTGGATCTCATAGTTATAGTTATTTTCTAGTTCATAACTTTGTAATCGATCGGACCATTCGACTTTGGGTTCATCAGGATCTCAATCTTTATTATCAGTCATTAGCATTCATGATCATTGGCACTTTGGAATTGGCGTTGATTGTGGATTGGGCTACTCCAAAGGTTCGATCGGGCGCGATCGCAGTATTTGGGTTTGCCGATCGAAAATTGCGTCAGCCATTGCCAAATCAATTTCTCTCTGAATCTCTCTCTGCCGATCGATGTATTGTCCCTAGAGATCGCTAGAATTAAATCACTGCATTCTTAAGGTATTAGTATGACCGTTCAAGCTGTGCCATCAAGTTTTTCATTGAGTTTTTTGGTGCCGGATATGATGTGTGGTTCTTGTGGGAAAAAGATTGTGGCGGCTGTCATGGCGTTAGATGCTGATGCTGTGGTGGTTGCGAATCCTCAGACAAAGCAGGTACAGGTGACGACAGTTCAGTCAAGTGCGGCGATCAGGGCCGCGATCGAATCGGTGGGGTTTGAGGTGACGCTATAATTGGACGTGTGAACTTTATTGTGTTTACTAATGAACGATCGTCCTAACAATTTGCCTGAAATCGAGATGCAGTTACGATCGTTTGCATTGAATGAGCGTGTGATGGCGTTGAATCGATTGGCGAAACTAGACTCAAGTTTGGCGGTTCCGGTCTTGGAACGCTTAGCAGCAGAGACTGATTTTATGTTTCGGCGATTGGCGGTGATGGGATTGGCGAATCACCCTGTTGAATCGGCATTTGATATACTACAAAGATTAATCGATCGCGAGTCGGACCATAGTGTGTTGGCGGAGGCTGCGAATTCAATCTTTGAATTTG
This sequence comes from Synechococcales cyanobacterium 340R_concoct_173_sub, assembly GCA_025354065.1. The sequence continues at coordinate 7,954 of JANXNM010000128.1, forward strand.
GCGATCGATCGATTCCGATTTTATTATCTATTTTTGAACGATCGTCCCATTGGTTAGTGCGGCAAACTATTATTTCAATTTTGGTTGAGACCGATCATTACGATGCATTGTTTCAAGTGGCTACCGAGGCGTTGCAGGATGATACTCAGACGGTAAAAGAAGCGGGGATTTTAGCTATGGCCCGAATTTGGCGATCGTCCCTTGCACAGCCCGCTTTTGAATTGATTAAGGCATTGGCCGGAGATCCGTTTTGGCGTAACCGTTGGCGGGCAGCAATTGCGCTTTCGGGCTGTACGTTGCCGGAGTCTCGCGAGTTGTTAGCAACACTTCAGACTGATGAAAATTACCGAGTTGTGGCGGCGGCGCTGGAGGTTATGGCATAGATGGGTGATCTGGCTAATAACCATTAATTCACATTGATATTAATTCACATTGACAACAGATTTAGACTCTTCCCCCTACCCTGTTAGTCTAGTTCATGAAACAGGCACTATAGATTGCACAAGATTAGACTGCACAAGATTAGACTGCACGAGACATATTCATTTTAATCGATGATACATAACGCAACGTTTGTCTATGTCCATTGCAGGTTTTTCCTTAACTAATTCTTCAATTTCCAAGCCCGACGACGATCGGGCGAGTGATTTTGCGCTTCAGATTATTCCTCCGATCGCCACTCGTATTAGTGTCTTATTGATTGATGATCAAAGTATGGTGGCGGAGATTCTTCAGCGTAATCTAAGTAAAGAAGCTGATATTGATTTTCATTATTGTAATGATCCGACATTAGCCATCACCACTGCCATTGACATTGCCCCGACTATTATTTGACTACCTAATTAAATTTCCCGATGCCATTGAACTGATTGCCCGTATTCGTTACCATTCGCAAGCCTACCAAACTCTAAAAGCGCTTCAAGCCACCACCACAGCCGCTCAAGATCAAGCTCAGCAGCTTGCGGCCACTCTACCAAGTTCAAGAAATGCAGCATCAAATCATTCAAGTTCGGCAATTGACAGGCATTGGTCGTATGGTTGCAGGTATTGCGCGTGAGATTAATAATCCTATCAATTTTATCCATGGCAATGTTCAACATATGAATGGATATATTCAAGATTTACTTAAACTCATTCAGCTTTATCAACAGACCTATCCCGATCGGACCCGCGAAATTCATGAAATGAGTAATAGTCTGGATTTGCCATTCATTGCTACTGATTTGCCTAAGATGATGAATTCGATGAAATCTGGGTCTGAGCGAATTCATAATATGGTTCTTTCGTTGCAGAATTTCTCCCGTCTAGATGAATCTGAGAAAAATCCGACCGCACTTCATAAAAGTCTGGATAATACCCTTGTTCTTTTGGGCTTTTTTACCACCAAAGCGAGATCTGAAGATACAGGGCTTGACCTCGCGATTTGTCATAAAGTCATGCAAAAACATTCAGGATCTATCACTGTCCAATCAGTATTAGGCCAAGGCAGTACCTGTCGGCTTCAATTTCCTATCCAACTCGCAGTATCCTGAGAAGGGACTAGTTTAGGAGTTGTTGGATATGGGAAATGTCAGTGTTGCCTCACTTTTTGTTGCCTCACTCTTGGGAATTATGATTTCCCTGATGACAGTGAGTCCCTCTATAGCCGCACCACTTTGCCATACGATTCAAAATCAAACCGTGTGCATCCTTACGATTAAACGCAGCGCCAAAAATTATTGGGAATACAGTGCAGCCGTTAGCATTGATGGAAAACGAGGCCGCAAAGAACCCTATAATTGCCGTGGCCGCTACAAGACTCACCGTGATGGCAGTATTGAATATTTTGATAATCCATCTATTGGAAGCTTAGTCTGTAAAACCTACAAGCCTCGTCGTATCGGGGTTCCGGCTACCTTAAATATGGAGTAAAGGCAATTATTTAGAATTAATTTAATTCTTCCAGCAAGATATTGGCGGTAATATCAGCCACATAATACTTATATTAATGCATGTATCATAGTATTCCAACTTTCAATATTCAGGTCTCCTAAACTCTTATGTTTGAACTTCTTCCATATCGTAAGTTCCGCGATACGCCCAGTGTTCGTTTTTTTGACATCACCGTATCCACATCCAACGCCCGAGACTTGGTTGTTCATCAAGGTCCAGCCGTTAGTCCCAATGATACCAACTCGGGATTTTGGCAGTTTTATCTCCATCCTCACCAAGAAGATAATCTGTTGGCTCTAACGGGTGGCCGGACTTTTTATATCGTGAATTTTGATTGGGATATCCCCTACCACATGGTTCGGCTTGATTCTCAAGGCGATATCTTGCGTATTCCACCGGGAACCTTTCATCGATCGGTCTCCGATCTTCATGGGTCCATAGTCCTAAATCAAGCGGTGCGATCGATCACCACAACGATTGAGCGTGAATTTCGGGTTTATAACAGTGAAATGATTGCCCGATTGTTCGCCATTACCTCTGCTGCTGCTGCCCCGCCTGTAATGCATGGATTTCACGATCGGCATTTACGAATTGTGGCTTAAGCGCCGGAATGATTGAATGCCGGATGTGTTGAATGTTAGAGCACTTCCGAATACTGTTTGAGTTCTTGAGCCATCCGTCGCATTCCTCGCATTTGGTCATCACGAATGAATGATAAGGCAAACCGCCCGATCACTCCAGACACCTTTTCTTGATAGAGGTATTTGGTGCGATCGGGTCCAACTTCTTGCAACTCCATTGAGACCTCGCTAGTGAACCCTGGAATCACTGCCCGCCACTGCACCCCATAGCCATCCATCACCTGCCGGACCTTTGCCCGAAACTCGATTGGGTCATCCCCTGGGACTCGCCGCACCGCCAACAACACATCCTTCCCCGGCACAAACCCAGCACGGGGGCTACAATCATATAAAAATGTATTCCAAAACCGCCAACGATCTTTATAGACCAACGACTCCCACACGGCTTGGCGTGGTGCTTCAATCACGATTTCAGTGTAGAGAGTCGGCATGAACAGGCCCTTGCTGGTAAGCATATTTGTCCTATTGTGCCAGGAATTTTGCCGACTATCCGGCTTTAATTGGCCGAATTGATCTTAAAATCAAAGGCTGAACTTATGCTTTCAAAGCTGGATCCTGTTTTATATGGCAACTCTGACCCCAAACCCGAGCTACAGTATCGCCCTTCATCTACGATTGCCTAATCGGCCCGGCATGCTTAACTCCGTCATCACGGCTATTTCTGATCTTGGGGGAAGTCTGGGTCAGATTGATTTGATTGAACAAACCCGCGATCGTAGCCATCGATCGATCAATGTGGATGCCTCCAGTGAAGACCATGCAGCAGCGATTACGGCAGCGGTGAGTGCGATTCCTGATGTGACGGTCGTGAGTGCAGCCGATCGAACCTTCGCCATGCACCAAGGGGGGAAAATTACGGTGAATAGCCGTTTTCCCTTAACCCAACAGTCTGATCTCGCCATGGCCTATACGCCCGGTGTTGGCCGGGTTTGCAAAGCGATCGCAGCGGATCCTGAACGGGTCTATGAATTGACGATTAAACAAAATATGGTGGCGATCGTCACGGACGGTAGCGCTGTGTTGGGGTTGGGAAACTTGGGTGCAGAAGCGTCTATGCCTGTGATGGAAGGTAAGGCGATGCTGTTTAAAGAGTTTGGCGGAGTCGATGCATTCCCGATTTGCCTTGCGACTCAGGATACAGAAGAAATTATTGAAACCGTCAAACGAATTGCGCCCGTATTTGGGGGTGTGAACCTTGAAGATATTGCGGCTCCGCGTTGTTTTGAGATTGAAGCGCGATTGCAAAAGGAATTGAATATTCCGATTTTTCATGATGATCAACATGGCACCGCTATTGTTGTGCTTGCGGCATTGACCAATGCATTGAAGCTCGTGAAAAAATCATTGTCCCAAGTTCGCATTGTCATCAACGGTGCAGGTGCTGCTGGTATTGCGGTTGGGACGTTGTTGAAAAAAGGCGGTGCGACGGATGTTTGGATTTGTGATTCTAAGGGGATTGTATCGATCGATCGTCAAGACATCAATGATTCAAAGCGTGCGTTTGCGGTCGAGACTGCGGGGGATCTGAGTTTAGCAATGCGGGGGGCGGATGTATTCTTGGGCTTAAGTGCGCCGGGTGTCGTGAGTGTTGAGATGGTCAAATCTATGAATGCAAGTCCTGTTGTATTTGCCATGGCCAATCCTATTCCTGAAATTCAGCCAGAATTGGTTCAAGATATTGTGGCAATTATGGCCACTGGACGGAGTGATTACCCCAATCAAATCAACAATGTATTGGCATTCCCCGGACTTTTCCGAGGCGCATTAGATTGCCGTGCGACGACATTGAGCACGAATATGTATTTACAAGCGGCTCTTGCGATCGCTTCTCTTGTCAGTGATGACGAAATAAGCAAGACTAATATTGTGCCATCGGCGTTTGATTCTAGAGTTGCTCCGGCGGTGGCAGAAGCGGTGAAAAAAGCAGCGCGCGAAGATGGCAGTGCAGCGCGATAGATTTGTTCTTTGAGTTCTCCCCTTTGCTCCATAAGAAGGGGGGAATGGGTTAGGATTCTTGTTTAAATAGGGTGGGGGTTTTGTATGACGATCGATCGGCTGGTGATTAATCTTTCTTATCTCAGTCAACGTCCGACGGGTCATACGGTGTATGCGCAAAATGTTATTCCACATTTACGATCGTTGTCTCCCACCATTCTAATTAGTGAAGCCGCATTGCCGGAATGGAAATTAGCCCATCCTGATTTGGATCTTCAGCCAACCCCGACTAATCTCAATCCTGACTATGGGAGAAAAGGTCATATTCGACGTTTGTTCTGGACCCAATTTCAATTGTCGCGTCAGGCTCGGAAATACCAGGCGAGTTTGCTGTTTTCCCCCATTCCTGAAATCCCGCTTTGGTCCCGTACCCCCTCTGTTGTCACGCTTTATGACTTTATTCCTTACCGATTTTTCAAACCTAAAACGAACCCATTCAAATATTATCGTTACTATATCCCCCTCGTTCTGAAGCAATCAAAACACATCATTTGTATCTCTGAAGCGACAGCGAATGATGCGATCAAATTCTGTGGAATTGAGGCGAAAAAAATGACGGTGATTCCGTTGGGCTATGATCAACAAAATTTTAGATTTCTGGATTTACCGACCCAGAACTATGTACTTTATCTGGGCCGATCGGACACCTACAAAAATCTCGATCGGGCGTTGCGTGCCTTTGCCCAAGTCCCCCATCATCAGGATTATGAATTTTGGATTGCTGGACCCACTGATCCGCGCTACACCCCAATGTTTGAAGGATTGGCTTGGGATTTGGGCATCAAAATTAAAATTCTAGACTATGTAAATTACAAAGAATTGCCAGTCCTAATCAATCATGCGATCGCGCTGGTGTTTCCAAGTCTTTGGGAAGGGTTTGGGTTGCCTATTCTCGAAGCGATGGCCTGCGGAACGCCTGTTATTACTTCAAATGTGTCGTCAATGCCGGAAGTGGCAGGGGATGCGGCGATTTTGGTAGATCCGACGAATGTGAGTGCGATTGCTAGTGCGATCGCCTCTATTATTGCTGATACTTCGCTGCGGAATGATTTACGATCGCGCGGCTTAGACCGTGCCAAACAATTTAGCTGGACTACGACAGGACAACAAACAGCTAATGTTTTAAATCGAATGGTTTAAATCTCGATCGCCTTAAACCAATCGGTCAAATCTGCTAAACCCTGAAAATCCAATAAATCTTCCGCTAAAAGTTCAAGTTGTTCGATGGGTAAGGCTTGAATACGATCGGTCAGACTTTCAGGCACAACCCCAATGCGGCGAGTGAGTTGGCGGAGGATTAGCGATCGTTCTCCTTCTTTGCGTCCCTCTTTCCGTCCCCGTGCTTCACCCATGCGTTCAATGGAGGTAACGTAAGGCATCTGTTTCTCCTGCTCATATTGAGCTAATTCGTGATGAAAGGCTTGTTTCAAATCATCGGGCAATTCTAAAATCCAGTCAAGAAACCGATACAAATTAATTATATCCTGTCGTTCATAATCATTCTCATAGAGCATCCGAGTCAGTCTAAATTTCCAGTCTTTGCGGGATTGAAAATCTTTCTTTGTTGCTTTGGTCTTCAGATGGGCCATGGTGACAATAGCAAAGGGATTTGGGCTTGCTTCGAGGTCAGCCCATTGTGCTTCATAGTCGAGGAGTTTGATAGTAGGAAAACGAAATAATACATCACAACCCCATAACTCTTGTGAAAAGGAATTCGGTAGCCAATTACTACGATCGTCCCCGAGAATGACTAGACTCGCGATCGGGAGATTAAATTTGTCCTTTAATCGATAGAAGTAAGTAAAGACCCGTTCCCCTAAAACCGATTCTTCTTGGCTTTGGATCTCGACATTTAACAATACCCAAGTCTCTTCTCCGGTGAGCTTCCAGACTTTAACTAACTTATCAACCACTTTCTTTCCGACTTCGGCATCGCGAGTGATTTGGGAAAGTTCCTGATCCAAAAACACATAGCTCCTCGCCCAATCAATTTCACCATGGATTTGAGGAAAAAAGAATGCCATAAAATCCTCAAAATAGGATTCGAGAATGTCTTTCCAAGGCGAATCGTATTCATCACGAATTTCAGTCATCATCGAAAATCAATAGACAATCGGTGTAGCCTATCATGCGATCGATCGGTCCATGGCTTAAAAAACTTGGCGATTAATTTTAAGTATGATTGACGAGTCGGCTAAACTTGAATTCAATTATTGCACTCTATACAAAAATCAGGTCGCATCATGAATCGATCCATCACTGAACTCCAAAGCGAACTCTGGCTGCGAGCCTTACTCACGATCGCTTGGTCTGATGGAAACTTTGACGATCGTGAAAAAGAAATCATCCACACGTTTATGGACCAAAATCCAGAAACCCCGCTTGTTCCGGTCACGGCAGATGAATTACAGGTGGCCTTTGCGGGTGATCCGGCGATCGGGGAGAATTTCTTGCGGAGCGCCGTAATGGTTGCGTTGGCAGATGGTGTGTATAGCAGCGCTGAAGATGAGATTCTCAATCAATTTTGTGATGCGCTGGGGAGCAGTCACCAGATTTTGGAAACGTTACGTCTGACATTGTGCAATCTTAATGCTAAGACCGCTAGCCCGTTGGTCTATAAAAATTCAGAACCCGTCGGAGTTCAAAAACCTAGCATCCTAAAACCCGATCCTCTTAAATCAGTTCGTGGCTGGCTGGATGCCATAGAAATTCGTGACCCAAAAGTGGCCAGATTTCTCTGCAAATTGATTCCGTCCCAATGCCCTTTCGAGCGAGATGTCGTTGTTTTTGGGAAAAAACTTGTCCACATCCCGCCCATGTGCAAAATAAATCCGCTGTACGATCAACTCGTGGGCCTGCGTTTCCGATCGCTCTCCTATTTAGCGGATGTTTGCAAAGAAGACGTAACCGCTTATATTTAAGCAATTCTTAACTTAGATATTGCTTAACCTAGACGGCCAAAGAGCTTTGTAATGGTTGCCAACGGAATACTCGATCGCCGCCCATCTCCACCACGATTTTCACCTTCGGATTCACTTTCGGCAGACTGACTAAATATTCTAATTCCGTGTTCGACAAAATATAACCTTCCACAATCCAGAGCAGCAGCCCCTTAGACTTCGGCGGCAAGTTGGTCAACTGGGTATCAATGATTGGTGGCACAAACACCCGATCGCCTACAGCCGGATCAGCGGTGGCGCTCTTTTTGCCTAAATGCGGTGGCCGAACTCCATGGACACCCGTCAAATACATACTGACATCGCCCATACCCCGCGCACTCATCATTAATGAAACATACCCACGCGATCGTAGTCGCCGTCGATAGCGTCCCTCAAAGCCGCCCTCCAACGGGACGTACACGCCCAATGCGCCATGAGTTTCGAGATCTCGTGAGATCTGACCGCCCGTTGTTATAAGTGCCATAGAGTTGAATCTAATCGTAAATTGTGCGAAGGTTTTCTACTCTTGTGAGCAGTTAGTATAGTGTAGTCAGTTTTTACCCCAAGGAAAAGAGATCTAAAGAATCTCATCCTGTCCAACACACTTTTACTGCTTTGTAACGATTTACCTGAGATAAACACGCTCGCATTGTCAATACCTTTTTTCTGCACGATTGTGTTTTTATAAAGCAATATGTTACATTTCTTCATAAGGAGTTTGGTAAATCATTCTCCTCCCAACACAGCAAGCTCGACCAGTCACAGTTATGTCGGCTGGTTTTTTGTGAATTGTGTTGATTGCGGTTATTTGCTGTTTGAATCTAAAGAAAATTTAGAAATTGAACAGAATTTAGAAATCTGTTCGACTTGGAATCTATTACTGCGGCAAAGAGCGTGGTACTTTAGTGTGTAGCGTTAGGACCGTGAAATTTCTAACCTTAAATTTCTAACCTTAAATTTCTAACCTTGGACGGCATATGACGGCTTAGGGCATGGGAGAAGCGCAGAGCATAGATCAAGGTTTCGTTGATATTAGGTTCCCACCATCAAAGTCTGGAGAGTTAATTATGTCCGTCCGTCTATATATTGGCAATTTGCCCGAAGATATTACTCGTCAAGATTTGGAGACTGTGTTCTCTGAAGGCGGTGATGAATCTGCTTCCGCTAAGTTGATTACCGATCGAAAAACTGGAAAATGTCGTGGGTTTGGATTCGTCACGGTGAAGACCGATGAAGAAGCGGACCAATTCATTGAAAAGTTCAACGGCGTTACTGTCAAAGAAACGGTCTTGAAAATTGAGAAGGCACTTCCCCGTGCTAAAGAAGGTGAGGGAGATGCTCCGGCTGCACCTGTTTCCAACAACATTCCGGCCCCGATCGCTGCTGCAAACCGCACTAAAACTAGTGGTGGCGTAAATAAAGGCGCTGGAAATCGTGGCAGTGGCGGCGGTGGAAACAACAAAGGTGGTGGCGGAAACAAAGGTGGTAGTGGTGGAAATCGTAGCGGCGGCGGTGGTGCTAGTACGGACAATGGTGCATTCCAGCCAGATCCTCGTTGGGCTTCGGTACTTGAGCAACTCAAAGAGCAGTTGAATGCTCAAGCGGTTGAGTAAGGCTTAACCGATCGTGGTGTGGAATGAACTTGACAAGTCTCACGATCGGATTTGGTGGGACAATATGACGGATGGGGGATTATCTTCCATCCATTTTTGGTTGAGTTTAATGGCGATCGTTTGTAATTGTTGACTGAACTATTTATTTAACCGTACTAAATTGTTGATTGGGAGAGAATTTATGGCAATTAAAAAAGGTGCAATGGTGAAAGCCATTCGTGAAAGACTAGAAGGCAGCTTAGAAGCGCAGGCGAGTGATGCTCGGTTTCCGTCTTATTTGTTTGAGAGTGCGGGCGAGGTGATGGATATTAAGGGTGATTATGCATTTGTGAAATTCGGTAAAGTGGCAACCCCGAACATTTGGCTGCGGCTTGACCAGCTTGAAGACTTTTAACTTGAAATCACTCTCAATACTAAGACTAAAAAAACAAAAAAACGATCGAACATCACCCGGATGCACGATCGTTTTTTAATTTGAACGTTTTTTAATTTGAACTAGATTACAGAATCAGGCCCAGCAAATTTTACGCTTCGTCTAAGGCCGCAATTCCAGGAAGCACCTTACCTTCCAACAATTCAAGACTTGCGCCGCCGCCCGTCGAAATATGGCTCATTTGGTCAGCTAGTCCCACCTTTTCAACTGCCGCCACCGAGTCACCGCCGCCGATGATCGTGGTAGTGCCCTTTGGAGTTAGTTGAGCAAGCGTGTGGGCGATCGCTTCGGTGCCCTTGGCAAACTTGTCGATTTCAAACACACCCATCGGTCCATTCCAGATGACAGACTTAACATCAGCCAAAGCCTCTTGGAAGGTCTTGATCGAGTCAGGACCAATGTCTAGCCCCATCCAACCATCAGGAATTGCCTCAACAGAAACAATTTGAGTGTTGGCATCAGCGGAGAACTTATCGGCCACCAAAACATCTGTTGGCAACAAGAACTGTACGCCCTTTGCCTTTGCTTTTGCTTCTAAGGTGCGGGCTAGTTCTAGTTTGTCGTCTTCTACTAACGAGCTTCCGACGGACATGCCGCGTGACTTGTAGAAGGTGAAAATCATGCCACCGCCCAAGAAAATCTTGTCAACTTTATCGATCAACGTTTCAATTACCCCGATTTTGCTGGAGACTTTGGAGCCACCAACGATCGCCGCTAAAGGACGTTTTGGATTTTCAATCGCGTCCTGTAAGAACTTCAATTCTTTTTCAACCAAAAGCCCTGCAACGCAAGGTGATAGATATTTTGTTACGCCTCCGGTAGAGGCATGGGCGCGGTGGGCGGTTCCAAATGCGTCGTTGACGTAGAGATCCGCGACGGAGGCTAATTTTTTAGCAAATTCAGGATCATTATTTTCTTCTTCAGGATAGAAGCGAACATTTTCCAACAGCACAACATCGCCATTGTTCATCGCCGCGACCTTGGTGGCTGCTTCGTCGCCGATGCAATCGTCGGTCTTAACAACGGTCTGGCCCAATAATTCAGAAAGACGCTTGGCAACAGGAGTTAGCCGAAGAGCTTCGTCTACACCCTTTGGACGACCGAAGTGACTGGCTAAGATGACTTTTGCACCCTTGGAAGTGAGGGCTTGGATGGTGGGTAAGGCGGCGCGGATGCGAGTGTCGTCGGTGATGTTGCGATCGGAATCGACAGGAACATTGAAGTCACAACGGACAAATACGCGCTTACCAGTTAAGTTGGCTTCCGTTAGGGTTGCGATCGTCTTCTTAGCCACAGATTTATTCTCCTAATTAAAGTAAAGAGTAAAAGAATGAGTCTTTCTACCTACTCTCATTCTCTCATTATTTCGTTACATCGATGACAGATTTTTTTATAATTATTTAAGGTTTATGGGATTCCAATCGATTCGATCGGTTACTGACCTAAAATATTGACTTAATATAGAACACCCCAGATCAGCCCCATCTCCATGAACCAAACTCCCCAACGACCCAAAACTATCCTCACTCGGTTGATGCAGAACGGGGCCGATCGGATTCAGTTCGCCAAAATTAAGCTCAAAGAAAATGCCCGTGTTCCTGAACTCCGAATTCAAGGACCGGATGATGCAGAGCCTCACGTTTATCCACTATTGGGCGAGAAATTTACCATAGGCCGTAGCTCCAAAACCTCCGATATTGTCATTCCTAATCCGGTTGTCAGTACCACTCATGCCGTGGTAAGCCGCGATCGGAAACCTCGTAAAATTCTCGGCATTATTCCCGCTCGTCAACGTTTTGTGATGCGGGATGAAAATTCGACTAACGGCATTTATAAGGGCAAAAAACGGCTCCGATCGAGCATTCTATACCATGGTGATATTCTCAATCTTGCTCCTGCTGATCTAGAAGGTTCGGTGCAAGTTGAGTATTACGATCCACCGATTTGGTATATACGCGTCCTCCGAATGGGCGTTTATGGATTGGCTGGAATTTCGACTCTAGTCGCAGGAAGTATGGCCTTGGCTTGGACCCAATTTTCGGTTTACCCCATTCCTAACACGGTCCAAGGCCCAACGATTGTCTATGCTAACGATGGACAAACGCCGCTCGCGCCAGTCCCGGTTAATCGCAGTCATGTGGATGTCAAGTCGTTGGCTAATGTGTCGAAATTTCTCCCGAAAGCGGTGATGGCTTCGGAGGATATTCGGTTTAATTGGCATGTGGGTGTGGATCCATTGGGGACAACACGGGCGATCGTGACGAATCTTCGCAGTGGCGGCATTAAGGAAGGAGCCAGCACCATTACTCAACAGCTCGCTCGGAACATCATGCGTGAGTATGTGGGGAGTGAGGATTCTGCTGGACGCAAATTTAAAGAAGCTATGGTGGCGTTGAAACTTGAGGCGACTTATAGCAAAGATGAGTTGATGCGGCTTTATTTGAGTCGAGTGTATTTGGGCTTTGGTAATTTTGGGTTTGAAGATGCAGCGCAGTTTTATTTTGGCAAGTCTGCGAAGGATTTGGATCTTAATGAATCCGCCACCTTAGCCGGAATTCTTCCCGCACCCAATGCATTCAATCCGGTTAAAGATTACGATACTGCCGTTGAATATCGGAACCGCGTGTTGGAACGGATGGCCGAGCATGGCATGGTTACACCGGAAGAAGCAAGCCGTGCCCGTAGATCTCGGATTGATATTAGTCCTGCTGCCCAAAAAGCGATTTCCAGTACGATCGCACCTTATTATTACAGTCGAGTTCTGGACGAAATCAGTGAACGCTTAGGAAAGAATGTGGCTGAGGAGGGCAATTTTATTGTCACGACGGCCATGGATCCCAAAATGCAGCGCCAAGCTGAAAAGTCTCTTGAGAATGCAATTGCATCTCGGGGTGGTGCGGGCGGCTATAGTCAAGGTGCGATCGTGACTCTGAATGCGGAAACGGGTGAAATATTAGCGCTCGTCGGTGGCTATGATTATAAAGAAAGTCAATTCAACCGTGCTACCCAAGCTCTTCGCCAACCGGGTTCTACATTTAAAATTTTTACCTATACCGCAGCCCTCGAACAAGGTGCGTCGCCGTTTTCTAGCTATTCCTGCGGACCCTTTAGTTGGGATGGTCAGGACTTTGGCAGTTGTGGCGGCGGAACGGTGGATATGCAAACTGCCGTAACGAATTCTTATAATCCGGTTGCGTTGCGGGTGGCGCAGGAAGTGGGTCTCGATCGGGTGGTGGATATGGCTAAACGCCTGGGAGTTAAATCAAAATTGAATGCGGTGCCAGGACTTGTTTTAGGGCAAAGTGAGACGACGGTTTTAGAGATGACTTCGGCGTTTGGTGTTTTGGCAAATTCTGGGGTTCAAACCCGATCGCGGACGATTAAAAAAATCATTGATAGTAGCGATTGTAAACAATCCAAATTACTCGAAACTTGTCGTGTAATCTATCCGAGTCAACGTCCTGAAGAAGCGAGTCAAGTTTTAAAACCTGAAATCGCGAATCAAATGACGAGTATGCTGCAAAATGTCATTCGTAGCGGTACAGGTCGAGCGGCGGCGATCGGTTTTGGTGAGGCGGGGAAAACGGGGACGACGAATAGTGGGGTTGATCTTTGGTTTATTGGTTATGTTCCTAGTCGAAAAATTGTAACTGGCGTATGGCTGGGTAATGATAATAATGATCCGACGGGTAATAGTAGTGCGGAAGCGGCTCAACTGTGGGGCGATTATATGCGGCAAGCGATGCGATGAGTCCAAATTTGTATTGCTCTAGGACAAATCTCGCAGTGTTTCTGAAAGGTTCTACCATCGGCGTTACAATTTGGACTTGAGGTGATTCAACCTAGAGATTTTGTTTGACAATACCAATTAGGTGAGAGGTTAGGTCTATCAGTTCGTCTTCTTTCCCTTTGCAAATAACATTACTCGATGCTGAACAATCTTTTCAAGTGCTGCGATGATGCAAATCGATCGGAGGAGGAACGGGCGATCGATCGATTGCCGGATGAAGACAATCCTCAAATGTGGGTGACCGTCATGAATCCTGGTGATGATATTGATACGACTGCTTACGATCGGCTCAGAAGATTAGGATATGCCATCCAAGTACCTCTTGAAAACTCATAGCCTGATTGCATCACAGGATTTGCCGATTCTTCCTGAGTCATTGCAGCAAGCATTCATGGATATTTGTCAGGCGGTGTTGCCGATCGATCCTTACGAGCTTAGGTTTACCCAATCATCTCTTGAAGGGGAAGTTGACGCACTATCGAGCAATCGAACTGGATTGGTAAGGAAACTGTTATCGCTTAGTTTACCGAATCTATGAAACGCCTCCACCCAAGAGAGTTTTGGTTGTGAGTATTGCTGGACATGATGCCGCTTATGAACGAGCACAACAACGGAAGGGCTAGTCTATTTTCATCGCTGCTTAATATATTTTGTGATTTCGCTGGGTTTTTCGAGTTTGTTGGTGGAGTTGCCTGTGCGGATGAATAGGGTTTCTTGAGGTAGATAAGGGGCGATCGCGGTTGGTGTGGCTGCCGAGTCCGATTTTTTGACGAGCCGCTAGTCCTAAAAGAAGTTGGTATAGTAAAGTCACCCATTTTCAGTTGAGATTTCTGGTGATTATTCACCTTCTATCCAAACCTGCTACCTCAGCGCAAATCACAGAGATGTTGCAAGCTAATCGGTTTTATATCAAAACATCTGTAGACCTTCCTTCGCCTCCAATGTTTAGCGGGCGGCGGCGAGGTGCATTCTGACTGTGAAGATTTGCTTCTGAAAAATGGCAGTCAGCAATGCGATATCTGGGGTGCAAGCTGGAACCCACTTTCTCAAGACATTTTTTATGAATCCATGATTAATCTTCGCCCTAAACAAAATCGAGCGATGGAGATCTTAGATTCTAGGATTCGTGAACAAGTGAAGGTTGTTATTTATAGATTATTAGGAGGCGTATGAATAACTGGACTCCCGAAGAACTAGCGTTTCGCTGCGATCGGCTCTCTATTCGGCTAGAACGTTTAGCGACTAATTTCCTCCAAATCTCACAGCTTTGCCATACTCTTGAAAACAGTGATCAAACGCTTTCGATCGTCCGACAAACTAAATCATTTTTAGAACTAACTGCGGTTGATTTAGATTTCGATAATGCTTTCGAGTTAGCCCAAATTCAGCGTCAACTTTCTTCATGGCATCGTAGATGGGAAGATACTTGGCAACATGAAGCCGATCGTAG
>JANXNM010000129.1 GCA_025354065.1 Synechococcales cyanobacterium 340R_concoct_173_sub
TTAAAATGCCTGTAATTATCGGTTTTGATTCCTATTATAAGCTCCTGCTATGAACTCCTTCGATCTCGCCATTACCTCCGCGCTCGAACAAGCTCGATTAATTCGTAAGAAAGAAATCTCACCACTAGAACTCACCCAAGTTTATCTAGATCGCATCGAAACGATCAACCCAACGATCGGTGCATTTTTTCATATTGCCGCAGAACAATCGATCGTTGATGCATCTCAAAAAACCGAAGCTCTATCCAATTTAGACATAATTCCACCCTTTTACGGGGTTCCCACGGCCATTAAAGACTTGAATCCTGTCGCCGGAATGCCTTGCTCCTATGGTATTAAATACGCTAAAAAACGGATTGCCTTGAGCGATGACCACATCACCAGCCGCATCAAACAAGCCGGATTCGTTATCCTCGGAAAAACTGCCACCTCTCAACTGGGTTCACTGCCTTACGTGGAACCTAGCGGATTTCCCCCGGCGCGTAATCCTTGGAATCTAGACTATCTCGCGGGCGGGTCAAGTGGTGGGGCGGCCTCGGCGGTTGCAACAGGATTGTGCGCGATCGCTCAAGCGTCTGATGGGGCTGGATCAATCCGAATTCCAGCTGCCTGTTGTGGATTGGTTGGGTTGAAAGCATCACGGGGACGAGTCTCACATGCGCCCGTAGATGAGCTGTTTTCGGGCTGTGTGGTGAGTGGTGGATTGGCTAGAACGGTGACGGATTCGGCGGCATTTTTAGATACGATCGCAGGCTATGAACTTGGTGATCCCTATTGGTTACCCTCTCTGGAAGCCAGTTTTCTAGAGCTTTCCCAACGAGTTCCGCGTCCATTACGAATTGGATTTGCCACAGAAATTCCACCGATCGGTGAATGTGATGATGAATGCAAAGAAGCGGTTTTAAAAACAGCAGCGCAATTGGAAGCTCTCGGACATAATGTTGAGCCGATCGAATTTAATGATTTTGACTTTAGTGAATTAATTGAACCCTTTTCAATCGCATGGCAAACCCAAACTGATGTTGGCGTACCGGGTTTACTTCTCGATCGGATCAACCGCCAACTCTGGCTCAAAGCACAAGTCTACCGCGCTGGAAAATATGTGCAAGCGCGTCAAAAACTATACCGATTTGCTCGCAAAGTTGTCCAACTCTGTCATCCCTATGATGTGATTTTATTACCCACTCTGATGCGTCCAGCGTTAAAGGTTGGTGAATTTCAGCGATTAGGGTTATCAACCTTACTCGATCGGGTTATCGATTGGTTTGCGCCTTGTCCAGCATTTAACGTAAGTGGTCAACCTGCGATCGCGCTTCCCTGTGGATTTGCTAGTTCTGGCGTTCCCTTAAGCATTCAACTTGTTGGCCGACCTGCGGATGAGGCCACACTATTGAGCCTTGCGTATCAATTAGAACAATCAAAATTATGGATTCAGACTATGCCTGCAATCGCACAGCCGCCCCAATAACCTCGATCGCCTGGTCAATTTCCATTGTCGTCGTCCCGCGCCCTAAGCCGAATCTCAACGATGAAAATGCTAACTCGGGCGATCGTCCAATTGCTTCCAACACATGAGATGGTTTACGTGATTTTGTCGCACAAGCTGAACCCGACGACAATGCGATCGATTTCCCTAATGCTAACGTCAATGCGTTTGAATCAATTCCTGGAATACTAATATTCAAATTTCTAGACAATCGATGCTCCATAGTCCCATTCACCAAACAACCCGTGGGACCCAATTCCATCAGCAATCCCAACAACAAGCGATCGCGCAATCCTGCCAATCGATTTGATTCATCTGACATGTCTGCCACCGCCAACTCCACCGCCTTCCCAAACCCCACAATTTGCGGTGGATATAAGGTACCCGATCGTAACCCTCGCTCTTGATCACCCCCATGCAACTGCGGCGAAAGCTGAACTCGTGGATTCCGCCGCCGTACATACAATCCCCCGATGCCCTTTGGTCCATACACTTTATGTGCTGTCATCGACATCAAATCAATATTCATCGCCTCCACATCCAACGGTAGGTATCCCAATGCTTGCGCTGCATCTGTATGAAATAAAATATCCTTATTGTGACAAAGTTGACCAATTTCTGCGATCGGTTGCACGACCCCAATTTCATTATTCGCCACCATTACCGAAACCAAAATAGTATCGTCCCGTAATGCAGATTCTAATATCGCCAAATCAATCAAACCATCGGATTGAACAGGCAATATCGTCAATTCAAATCCCAACGATCGCAAATAACGACAAGGTTCTAAAACAGCACTATGTTCAGTTGCTATAGTAATAATATGTTTGCCCTGACTTAAATACGATTCCGCAACGCCTTTAATGGCAAGATTGTTCGCTTCTGTTGCGCCACTGGTGAAAATGAGTTCATCGGCAGTCGCATTAATCGCCGTGGCAATCGTTTCGCGCGCTAGTTTAACCGCAGATTCCGCCGCCCAACCATAGGCATGAGGACTGCCCGGATTACCAAAATGCTCTGTAAAAAAAGGCATCATCGCCGCTAAAACCTCAGGGGCGATCGGAGTAGTAGCATGGTGGTCGAGATAAATTAGAGGATTCATTTTTGAATTTCTGCAACTCCCTGCCGAACAACCTCCAAAACCCGATTCATTTCACCGCGAAGTAAGGCCGATCGGTCTAGCCAAAGTCCCGGAAAAATACGACTTCTAGTAATCCCATCGCTATCTGCTTGCAATAGACTATATCGATCGTCTTCTAACCAAAACCAATCGATTTCCTGATCCAACACTCGCCATACTAAATATTCCTGTACTCCATTACATTCGTAGGCGGTTTTTTTCGCACCCAAATCGATCGAAACCGTACTCGCTGAAATCTCCGCAATAAATTCCGGCGCACCCTCAATGTAATCATCCACACTAATTCGAGTTTGCCCGCCCCGATCGGTATCCCAAATCAAAACCAAATCCGGCTGAGGTTCATTGCCCAAATCCAATCGAACAGAAGGCGCATCCCCCAATTCAGTTCCCGGCATTAACGCCTGATAAACCAATAGCCAACCATTGAGCTGACTGTGTGGTTTACCATGACTCCGAAATCGCAATGCCGCAGCCATATAAACTATTCCTTCAATCAATTCAGCACGGGAATCTGGCCATTCTGCATAGCGCTTTTCAAATTCATCCCTTGACAATCGATCGCCATTTTCCAAAGGCGGAATCCTGACTGGCTGAGTCTTAAGCAATGGTAATGAAACTTGAACCATAGCGTTTTAAAATTACTATTATTTAATCTTAACCTATGCCTTTAATCCTAGCTCAGAGACTTGACTCTTAAAATAAGCACTCACTTGTTCACTCTATCCTTAAGCTGCCCTACCCATTGCCCGATCGTTCGCCCATATGCTCCCCCGCCACGATCGCCACATCATTATGATCAGCACCTTCAACGCTTAGCAATTGCTTCGGACCTGGAATACTGTCATACAAAACTTGACTATGCCAATAGGGAATTATCTGATCCTTAGTCCCATGAATTAACAAAATTGGAATGTTAGTTTGACGAATATGGGATTGATTGGGGAACTTCTCAAAAGGCAAAACTTGAATCGGAATCACTACGCGAAAAGTACTGATAAATGTACTCTCCAAAATCATCCCCGCAACAGGTTTATGGGCCGCTAAATAAGTACTCGGCCCACCCCCCACCGATCGACCATACAAA
>JANXNM010000133.1 GCA_025354065.1 Synechococcales cyanobacterium 340R_concoct_173_sub
ATCGCGAATAAGTCGCCAGCCGTCCATGGGTATCCAGGCAAGCCGCCACTCGCTTAAAAAACTCCACCGTCCAAAGTTGCGGACATTTGCGCGGAGAAAACGGATCAAAGAAAATCGCATCCGCCTGAAAGCCCAACCCCATCAACCGCTGGACCGTCTGTCGCCCATCGCCAATTAATAACTCAGCCGTCAGATTAGACCGATGGCAAGTATGGGTCTGGGCCAACTCACTCAAAATAGTCTGGATTTCGATCGGCCAACTCGTCAGTAATTCTGGCCTAATCGCCCCGATCGGCACCGAAGGATCAATTTCCAAGGCATACAGTTCAATCTTGCAATCCGGATTCACCCGCCAAATCGTCTCGATCGCCGCTGCCGAATTGTAACCCAGTCCATAGCACACATCCAAAAGCCGAATCCGATCGCCCACTGCCCGATCGGCCAATTGCGTCACCTGAGCAAACTTCTCAAACGCCTCAGACTTCGCCCCTTGATGACTGTGGAACGCCTCCCCATATTCTTCTGAGAAAAATGTAAATGATCCATCCACCGTCTTCTGGGGAATCCAAGTCATGAAAAACGCTCGTCATAATGTCTCAAGCCTGTCTGGATCGTCATCATACCGCAGTAAAAAGGGTTCCCAAAAATCAGTAACTCTAAGCCACCGATCGCGCTTCCCTCTACAATAAGAGGTGAACGTCAGCGCAGTTTTCTTTGGAAGTTTCATGAACCGATCGGACGATCCCTACTCACATCTAGCCCTGGGACTCATTTCAGCCCGAAGCTTCCCCGCGATCGTCGGTATTGCTGACATGATGCTCAAGCAAGCCTCCATCACCTTAGTCGGCTACGAACAGGTCGGAAGTGGCTACTGTACCGCCGTTGTACGTGGTCCCACTCCGGATGTGCGACTAGCGATTGAAACAGGCGCAGAAATGGCTGAAAAATTTGGCCAGAAAGCTACCTACGTCATCATTCCACGCCCCATGCCCAACCTCGAAGAAATTCTGCCCATCGGTCGTCGCCTTGCCGAACTCTCCGCCGGACAAGAAAACAATCGGTTCCGCGATCAAGCGATTGGTCTCATTGAAACACGCGGATTTCCCGCCCTCGTCGGCGCATCCGATGCCATGCTTAAATCAGCCGATGTCACCCTAACCGCCTACCACACCACTGGAGCCGGACTTTGCACCGGGATTATTCGAGGATCCGTTTCAAATGTTGCCGCCGCGATCGAAATTGGCATGATCGAAGCCCAGCGCATTGGCGAACTCCATGCCGTGATGATTGTTCCCCGGCCATTAGACGATTTAGACCGGACTTTACCGATCGCTGCCGCCTGGGTTGACCAACTTCAGCCTGTGAAAATGCCGATCGCGATGCCTGTCGAAGAACAAACCCGTCAACCCTTGCAGCCCCTAGAGTTACCGATCGCCGATCCGATCGAAATCGAACGCACCACAGAACGTCAACCCTTGCGTCTGGAAATCCCCGTCACAGACAATGACGATCCCTGGATGGTCTCCGAACCGCGCAACCCGCCTCCGCAAGCAGAAGAACCAACCTTCCACATTTCACAATCCATTGAAACCGATGTGGAGTCCACCGTAGATCCATGGGATGAATTAGATCTCGACGAACAACTTAAAGCGATCCCACTGAATGCCGAAGCCTTGGCAGAGCAAGAAAAAAAACGACAAGACCAAGAACGAGAACTTCAGCGCGAACTTGAAAAAGCGCAGCGAGAACTTGAACGTCAGGAACAATTGAAAATAGACCAGCTTTTACGTGAAAAATTTAAATCCATTGTCCAGCCCGAACCCGAACCTGATCCGATCGTTCCGCCCCCAACTGCAAATCAAAAAAACCGCAAATCAAAGTCGTCTACCGAAACCGGGGCAAAGCCCAACCCCAACCAGAACAAAGGATTCCAGGCCCGATCGAAACGTCGCAACGGTAAAAAACGCTAACTTAGCGCCCCCACACCCGCCAGATTTTGGTTGCGAATTTGCCGCGTCAACTCCTCCATCAACCCATCCGCCTTACGATGCGCCTCCCAAGTCCCCACCCACCGATCGCCTTGACCAATCCGCCAACGCCCCTGCATCGCATCGCCATCATCCGCAATAGTCCCGGTATAAATCACCACATCGTGATTCCCAGAAAGGTAGCGTTTTACAAACTGAAGCCCCATTCCCGATCGCTCCCCCGTCACCAACGCCTCCCCCAACCAGCCATCATCTAAAATATTTCCGCTCAACGTATTAAGACCTTGCACGAGTGACGCTTCAAACCGGGTCGGGTCGCTCTGGGCTTGCCAATACGTCCCTAACCAAGTTCCCGTGAGGTCTATTGTCATAGCAGGGTCGGTCGTCATAGGGCAATCCACCGTAAGGTATCGACAGTACTGAGCATCAACAGCGTAGAAGCATTTTGAGAGCTTACCTAATAGCTAATCATTTTACAATATTTAGAATCGACCGTTAAAACATAATTGTTATTCATGATAACGATTTTAATAGTGAGAAGCTAGACTTATAGGGTTAAGTCTGTGCTAAGCAAGTAGATCTCTGGATTGCCCTCCCCCCATGACACGATTTTTTCTTTTTCGGTTAGGTCAGCGTTTGATGCGACTGGTGACTTGGAGAATGATTCTAGCCTTTTCGTTAGGATTTCTGATCACGATGGTGCCGCTGTTTGCGCCCAGTCTAGTGCAGGCGATCGTAGTATCTCCGTCTGAATCGAACTCTGGAGCTACAGACGAACAAGAGTCATGGGCGATCGCGGCCAAACCCAGCAAATCCCGCATCCTACAGAAACTACAGCAGAAGCCCAGTACGGCCACTCAACAAAAAACTGATTCCACCGCTCCAAAGTCAAATCGGAAATCCCCGGCGAATCTCTCAGGCGAACTTATGCAAGGGCCGAGCTTTGAGATGGTGACGAAAAAGCTCAAAAAAACAGAAGGACTTTTCACCCTTTATCGCAACGAAAAAGATGGCAAGCTCTTAATGGAAGTTTTTTCAGAGCAAATCAATCGAAATTATCTAGCCGTCATGACGCTGGAATCGGCGATCGGACAGCGCGGTCTATATGCTGGATTACCCGTCGGTGAATTTTTGTTCAATTTGCGCCGGGTGAATGACACTATTCAATTTGTGGTGCCCAATACTTATATTCGGAGCGATCCCGGTTCGCCCATTTCTCGCAGCGTAGGCCGTAGCTTCAGTGACTCGCCGCTGGAAGCCCTTAAAATTATTGCGAGTAATGCCGATCGTAAAAGTGTATTAATTGATTTAACACCATTGTTTCTAGCGGATTTGCCGGGACTAAAACCGTTAATTTCGGCAGTATTAGAAAGCTCTTATTCAATTGATCCAAAGCGCACTTACTTCAGCGCTGTTAAGAACTTTCCGCAAAACGTTGAACTCGAATCAGTCTATGGCTATGCCGGAAACGGTGAAGGCAGTAGTATTCCTAGCTTTATGAATGCATTGCCCGACAGTCGTGCCTTTGATTTACGGGTGCGCTATAGTTTGTCGGCATTGCCTGAAAAGAATGGCTATCGTCCGAGAATGGCCGACGATCGGATTGGGTATTTTCTGACTGCGTTTCAAAACTTTGGCAGCAGCATTCCACAACAACCCTTCATTCGTTATATCAATCGTTGGCATTTAGAAAAAGCAGAACCCGCCGCCCAGCTTTCGTCGCCCATTAAACCCATTACCTTTTGGCTAGAAAACACAATTCCTCTGGAATACCGAGATGCGGTCCGGGATGGCGTTTTAATGTGGAATGAAGCCTATGAAAAGATTGGGTTTAAGAATGCCATTGAAGTGAAACAAATGCCTGACAATGCGGATTGGGATCCCGCTGATAGTCGATACAATACGATTCGCTGGTTTACCTCCACCGATGCATTCTATGCCATGGGACCCTCTAGAACCAATCCATTGACGGGTGAGATTTTAGATGCGGATGTGATTATTGATGCAAACTTTATCCGATCGCTAAAGCAAGAATTTCGGACGGTAATTGAAAGCAATCAATCTCGCAATTTGCCATTGGTGAGTGCGATCGCTGGAGAAAGTAATCTTTGTGCTGATCAGATTACGATCGGTAAAGACTTTAAGCCTGTTCAGAAAAAAGCAATGCCAAGACTGCGCTTTTCCTCCAATGATCTGAATTTGCAAGATCTATGTCAAGGAATGGCTACGATGCAACAATTTTCGACCGGTCAAATGGCATTGTCGTTAATGCAAAATGTATTGCCCAGCGATGATGCAATGAAGGACTACGTGAATGAATTCTTACGAGAACTCCTCGCCCACGAAGTCGGCCATACTTTGGGATTGCGCCATAATTTCCATGGCAGCACTATGTTGAAATCGGATGAATTGAACAATACCGAGATCACCCATAAAAAGGGTCTTGTCGGTTCCGTTATGGACTACAATGCCGTCAATTTAGCGCCTCAAGGTGTAAAGCAAGGTGACTACTATACTCATAAAGTCGGTCCCTACGATGAATGGGCGATCGCTTATGGATATAGCATTTCTCCGAGTCCGAATCCTGGACAAGAGCGGGATATGTTGTCAAAAATTGCTGGTCGCGCTCCGGAACCAGATTTAGCCTATGCGACGGATGAGGATGTGTACTCGGATCTCGATCCTCAGGTGCGGGCATTTGATATGAGTGGTGATTTACTCAATTATTCCCAATCCCAGTTTGATAATGCACGAGCTATGTGGAGCCGATTGGATCAGCGATTGCCGTTGCAGGGAGAAAGTTTTAATGATGTCAAAATTGCATTCAATGCAGTGTTTGGTTATTACTTTGGTTATACCCGTAGCTTAAGCAGTTACATTGGTGGACAATACTTTAATCGATACCGCGAAGGCGATGCGAAGGGACGTTTTCCGTTTGAATCGGTGTCCTTAGTAGATCAGCGCAAGGCTTTAGATCTGATTCGTCGAAATGTCTTTGATGAAAAAGCATTCCAGTTTGCACCAGAACTATTGAATAAACTTGCGCCCTCGCGCTGGAGTCATTGGGGAGTTATGCCCGCGATGTCGAAGCTCGATTATCCCATACTCGATC
>JANXNM010000146.1 GCA_025354065.1 Synechococcales cyanobacterium 340R_concoct_173_sub
GGAGCCACCGAAACCCAAGTTTCCGGGAATAATCCAACGGCAAATCGAATAATTCCGTAAGTTCCAAGTTTCGATAAAATTCCGCCCAACATAATCGAAACGGGTGCCGACGATTCGACATAAGCATCGGGAAGCCAGGAATGCAGCGGGACCAAAGGCGTTTTAATCCCAAATCCAACTAGAAGTAATGCCAATAATGCTAATTGAGTATTACGGGATAAGTCAGTGGTATCGATCGCACCATATTCAAAACTTGCCGCCCCAGTTAACCAATTCATTGCGAGAAACGCAGCCAAGATCAAAACTCCTGACAATGCCGTATAGATCAAAAACTTGGTTGCCGCATATTCTCGCTTTTCACTGCCCCAAATTACAATTAAAAGGTAGAAGGGGATTAATTCGACTTCGTAGAACAAAAAGAACAGCATCAAGTTTTGTGCTAGAAATGCACCAATCACCCCAGAATTGACGAGTAGGAGCAGTGAATAAAACAAACGAGGACGTTTCAAATCTTCGCCCGGTTTGAGGCCAACAGAACTATTAAATGCCAACAGCACTATCAATAAATTGGTCAATGCCACCAACGGAAACGATAGACCATCGATCGCCAAACTATAGTTCAATCCCAAATCAGGCAGCCATGGGAGAAACTCCTGCATTTGAAAACCAATATGACTTAGATCAAACATCACCCCGGTGGCGATCGTCAAAACTAAGCCAATTACAGCAAAACTGAATGTCACCGACCGAGACAATGCTGGCGACATTGCACCGGGATAAAATCCGACAATCAATGAACCGAACAATGGTACGAGGATTAAAGCACTTAATATCATAATAAATTCCTAACCCGCATTCAGAAGAGGATAACATAACCACAATCCAATACCAACTAGCCCCAGCACGATCGTCAACATATAAAATTGCGATTGACCGGACGTACTATATTTCAAACTCTGACCACTGAGCAATGTTGCAAATCCAAAGAAATTACCGACGCCATCAATCCAAATTCGATCGAAACTAGACAACAATCTCGATGAAATAGCCACAAATCCAATAATAGTGTTGCGATACAATTGAGGCGTGTAAAAGTCATAGGCAAACAAATCTTGAAGTGCCTGGGATGGTAGTTTTACAGGCTTTGAAATGGTTGGACTGAGATAAATCACAGCAGCCAATCCAATTCCTGAGAGGGTTGACCAAGCCAGAATCACAGCATTGTCTTTACTGATTTCAACCCAATTTGGCAGAACATCAGCGGCTGATAGCACCAACGGTAGATGAATCACCAACCCCATCACAACCACCATCGGCAAAATCATCCAATAATGGACTTCCGGCGATCGTTCCGTAAACTTTGTGGTCTGTCCTAGAAACACCTGACAAAACACTCGGGTGAACCCAAATGCCAACATTGCATTCACCCCAATCACTAATACAGCCAACATTGGATGCGTAATTCGTAACCCTTCCACAAGTTGCAATATGGCCCAAAACCCACCAAACGGAGGCATCGCAACCACTCCCAATGCGCCAATAGCATAACTCAACGCTGAAATTGGACGACGACCAAACAGCCCACCCAACTGCGTCACATCCTGCGTCACACTATTCCAAACCACCGCACTCGAACTCATTACCATCAAGGCCATTCCCAACGCATGAGACAAACTCAATAGCAATGCGGCTTGAATATTTCCAGTTCCCACAGCAATGAAAACACAACCCATCAATACACTGGTTGGATAGGACAATGTACGTTTAATGTCAATTTGAGCGATCGCAATCAATGATCCACCGACTGCGGTCAAGGCACCAATAAAGATTGCAAAATTCAATACCGTTGGAGATAACGCGAGTACAGGTTGAAGTTTGACCAAGACCCAAGCCCCTACTTGTACCACCAGAGAATTTCTTAAAATTGTCCCTGGCACCGGACCTTCCATCGCTTCATCAAGCCACAAATGCAATGGAAATTGCGCACATTTGCCCATTGGACCCGCTAGCAATGCTAATCCCAACAATGTCATCACTTTCGGATCAACATTGGCCGTTTCTGCCCAAATCGCCAATTCGCTGTAGTTCCAAGTGCCTGCGATCGGTAGCAATGCCACCACGCCCATCAATAGAAATAAATCGCCCACACGTTTGGTTAAAAATGCATCCCTTGCTCCCGTAACCACTAAAGATTGGTTAAACCACAGACCCAACAGTAAGTAGGTTCCGAGCGTTAGCAACTCCAACGCAATGTATCCAAAAAATAATGAATCATTCAAAACTAGGAAATTCATCCCGGCCTCAAAGAATGCTAGCAACGAGAAAAATCTAGCCCATCCCCAATCCAATTCTAAGTAACCTATTGCAAACACTTGCGCTAGAAAATTCAACCCCGTAATAACGGTACAAGCCGTCAATGCGATCGGATCAATATGAAATGGAATCGACAAATCCAAATTGGCAACTTGAAGCCAAGGCACTGTAAAATTCACCGCCGGATTATCCCAGGCATAAAAGAGAGCAGCAGAGGCATGGGCAAACGCCAGAAAGGACATTAACGCATTTATATATCCAGCAGGCCGTGGACCTGTTCGCCGCGTAATACCTGGGAACCAAATGACAGAAAGAGCTGCACCCATTAAGGTATAGATCGGCAGCAACCATATAGATTGAATTAAAGGATGTGACATTCCCGGTTCCTAACAGTAACTATTGGATTGAATCTATGCTTTGGTCAGGCTTCATTGAGTATATACAATTAAACATGATGGGTTAGCCAAAATTATAGAGCATATCTCTTATTATTCTGATTGTGGGGATTGAGTCTTCCCTATGGATAGATAATCATCAATTCCTGATATCAGTTGGATTAATGGTAGACCCAAACAGACCCGTGACAGATCCGTAGGCGCTTGGATGCGGGGGCGATCGGGAAATAGTTGACTTTTAGGCTAAGTAGTATAGAGGAGTTTATGTTGAGTTGGGAATCGGGTTCTAATATCTCGCGGATGCAGCGGGAGCGGGCTTGGGTGGAAGTGAATGTGGCGGCGATCGACCATAACATTCGGCAAATTCGCCAGTTGCTAAAACCGGAAACAGATCTAATGGCCGTCGTGAAAGCAGATGCCTATGGTCATGGGGCGGTCACTGTCGCGAGGGCTGTACTGAATGCTGGGGCGACTTGGCTGGGGGTGGCGACGATTCCTGAAGGCATTGAATTGCGAGAGGCTGAGATTGAATCCCCAATTTTAGTATTAGGAGCCACTAACTTGCCGGAGCAGGTAAGGACTATTGCTCGCTGGAACCTGTCGCCCACGCTTTGTACTTTGAAACAAGCCGTACTTTTTTCAGAGGCGATCGGTGATGCAGGTGCGTTGTCAGTCCATTTAAAAATTGATACAGGAATGTCGCGATTAGGAATGCGCTGGACGGATGCAATCGAATTGTTTAATCTTGTAAAACAATTGCCGAATCTAAAGATTGGAGGGGTATGTTCCCATTTTGCCACCGCTGACGATCCAGACCCGACCATTATGAATGATCAACAGAAGCGATTTGAATCTGTTCTCAAAACCTGTCAAATTCCTGAAAATATTCCGCGTCACTTTGCAAATTCAGCCGCAACCATCGTTGATCCAAATCTACAATACAATATGGTCCGTACAGGGTTGATCACCTATGGATTGTATCCAGCCCCGCATTTACGCGATCGGATTGATTTAATTCCCGCATTACAAGTGAAAGCGCGAATTACCCAAGTTACTACAATTCCAACGGGGACAGGCGTGAGTTATGGGCATCGGTTTGTTAGCGATCGAAACATGACGATCGCGGTGATTGGGATTGGTTATGCAGATGGAGTGCCGCGCAATTTATCAAATCAAATGAATGCCTTGATTCGTGGCAAACGGGTCAAACAAATTGGTTCAATTACCATGGATCAAATTATGTTGGATGTGACAGAGATTCCGGGTGTTCAAGAAGGAGAAGTAGTGACATTGTTAGGAAAAGATCAACTGGATTCCATTAGTGCGGATGATTGGGCCGACAAATTGGGGACGATTTCTTGGGAGATTCTGTGTGGGTTTAAAAATCGATTACCACGAGTGATCGTCGGCCAGACAGCCGTATCACGGGCGACCATTTAAGCAGAGTTCACCATTTAAACAGAAAATAATAGACATCTCCAGATAGATGTTTCCAGATAGATATTTCCCGATCGATTCTTTCCATCTCCTTGCTAAATTAAATGAATTCTATAATGCCCATCATTAGCGCAATCGCCAGCCCAAAATAACCATTTCGCCATGCTGACCCAAACCTATCTCGCTCATCTACCCGAAACTCTCAACGCCCTCAAACAAGCCGACGATCGTTGGACAGAACTACGATCTCCGTCCAGCCCAAAACCGACGCAAGTCATCAGCAAACTCAACACCCCACTGACTCATCTGGACTACGATGTAATCGTTACAGGCGGAACCTTAGGATTACCCATCGCCCTCACCCTGGCCCTACAAGGACACAAGGTCGCCATTTTAGAGCGCGGAATTCTTAAAGGCCGCGAACAAGAGTGGAACATTAGTCGTGATGAATTACGGGGCTTAGTTGAACTCAACATGCTCACCCAACAAGAATTAGATCAGGCAATCGTTAGTGAATTTAACCCAATTCGGATTAAATTTGGTGACCGGGAAATTTGGACCAAAGATGTTCTAAACGCGGGCGTAGATCCAATTTATTTGCTAGAAACCCTGAAACAAAAGTTTCTAAAACTCGGCGGTAAACTGATTGAACAAGCCACCTTCAAAACAGCAACCGTTCATCCTAACGGCACTAAAATTCAATACGAATTAAATAATCAATCCCAATCCATCACCGCCCAATTGTTGATTGACTTAATGGGCCACAACTCCCCGATCGCATTACAATCCCGCGATGGCGAAAAACCTGATTCCGTCTGTCTCGTCGTTGGCACCTGCGCCACAGGCTATCCCGAAAATACTACCGCCGACCTGATCGCCTCGTTCACACCCATTCAAAATCAATGTCAATATTTTTGGGAAGCTTTCCCCGCCAGCACAGGCCGCACCACTTACCTATTCACCTATTTAGATGCTGAACCCGATCGGATTTCCCTCGAAACCTTATTTGACGAATACTTCCGACTGCTCCCGACCTACCAAAACACCACAATTGATCAACTCGACATCAAACGCGCCTTATTCGGAATTTTCCCCTGCTACAAAGATAGCCCCTTAGTTCCCGACTGGGATCGCATAGTATCGCTTGGTGACGGTAGTGGTGCTCAGTCGCCCTTAAGTTTCGGAGGATTTGGATCTATGATGCGCCATTTAATTCGATTATCAGACGCATTGCATCAAGCTATTTCCACCGACTGCCTCGATCGCGCTAGCCTGGAACTAATCCAACCCTACCAGCCCAATCTCCAAGTCACCTGGCTCTTCCAGAAATCCATGAGTGTCAAACTCAAGCAAAAATTACCACCGGAACAAATAAATCAACTCCTTGCCGACGTATTCGGAGAAATGGAACAACTGGGAGATCTCGTCCTCAAGCCATTTTTGCAAGATGTCGTACAATTTGGACCACTGACCCAAACTCTCTGGCGATCGTCCTTAAAGTCACCGTTGATCCTGTTTAAAATCTTGCCGCAAGTCGGACTCTGGACCTTATTGGATTGGATACGCCATTTCGTGAATTTAGGCTTCTATACCGCAGTTGATGGGATCATCGATCGCAATATCCCCGTTCTTGT
The DNA here is from genome assembly GCA_025354065.1 of Synechococcales cyanobacterium 340R_concoct_173_sub. The sequence continues at coordinate 5,780 of JANXNM010000146.1, forward strand.
CCCATTCTTAAGCACCCAATCTCCTGCCCGCCAATATCGGATTTATCGTGCGATCGAAGCCTTCAAATACGGATCCGGTAAAGACTATTACCCGCCTGACAATGAACCTGATAATAAAGACGTACAGTCCTATGGGGGCTTACAATAGATTGAAACCTTTTCTGTTGACGATCGGTCTATGCAACTTTCCCTTGCGCGGCGCTGTTTCATCCGTGAAATCCGTCAGCCGGATGAAATCATTAACCTTGAGCGAGCCTCGCTGTATATTGCCCAAGAAGCGCACCCAACCCTGGACATTGATGAATCGATTGCCAGCCTAGATGCGATTGCCGATGTCATTCGGGATCGGATTCCCGAGAGCCGTTATCCACTAAAAATCATTCAAACCATCAATCAATATCTCTATGATGAATTGGGCTTTCGGGGTAATCGCACCGATTATTACAACACCCAAAACAGCTACCTAAACCAGGTTTTAGAACATCGCCTCGGCATCCCAATCACCTTGGCATTAGTCTATCTTTCTATCGCCAAACGCCTTGATTTTCCTATGTTGGGGATCGGAATGCCGGGACATTTTTTAATCCGACCTGATATTGGTGAAATGGATATCTATGTCGATGCTTTTAATAGCGGCGAAATCTTATTTCCACAAGACTGTGAAGCGCTATTGCAAAAACTCTATCAAGAACCCGTGCGTCTCAGACCTGACCTACTCCAGAGCGTCAGCAATCGTCAATTTTTAGCTCGGCTATTGGGAAATTTAAAGGGCGTTGCGATTAATCAAGGCGATATTCCGGCTGCCCTTGCTGCTGTAGAACGCATTCTGTTGCTATTCCCAAATGCACCCGCTGAACTCCGCGATCGAGGTATTCTTTATTTCCAACTTCGACGTTGGCCCGAAGCCCGTCACGACTTGGAAATTTATCTTGAAACGGACCCAACGGCTGGCGATCGGGACTTAATTCAGGATCTATTGCGGAAAATAAATAGCTAAAAAACATCAAAAATAAACAAAGAATAAGGAGCCATTGAACAACTCGATCGCTTCTATTACAAATTTAAACTCATGTCAACTGAATTGATTGATTACTTTAAGGAATGGGATTTAATAATCTATGACTTTGTGTAAAAGGCATCTTGCTATGGCTTATGCACAGGAAAGATGCCTATTCCATTTAAATTCAGAATTCCAGATTATTTGATCTCCATTCCTGAGTAACCTATCGCCCTCTTAAATAAGGCTTCTATTATTACTTTTTACCTAAAACCTGATCTTTAACATCCGTAAACTTGGAATAGAACTCTTGACGTTTCTCAGACTTAAGCATGAAGCGGGTTATAAACCAAGCAGAGTATCCTAAACCTACAAGTTCTAAAATCGGCTCAACCAATGGAATCTCATTAAGCGCACTGAGCAAGGCCAATGTTAATTTGACCGAAACGATCGCACCAAACACCAACCCCAAGGACACAATAAGCTGCCTGTACTCACTAAAAAAATTCCCAAGAATCGTATCTAAATTACTGACAACTTCTACACCTTTAGATAGCATAGCCTTCAATTCAGCCGTATTCTCATCGCTTTCAAGGGGGGCTAGAGAGCCACTCTCCTCCAAATTAGCATTAATTTGTTCCTCAGCCAGTTTTAATTCATGCATAAGACTACCCATTACTCTACTACCCATTAATATTACTTCGTCTTCTGAAAATCGTGCATCTGCTTTTAGGGATAAATTCACCGTAAACGATAGTAAAACCTTATCAGACTGGCTTTAAATTTTACACATTACGATACATTGCAGGATATAAGGATTTATGCTGGGATTTATACAAATAGAAAATATCGATTCACAGGGCGACACTCCGATGGACTTGTTGGAATATCAGGCAAAAGAGCTTTTTCGGACCATTGGAATTCCAGTCCTTTCGTCTCAACGCATCGATCGAATTCAAGATCTAAAACGTCTTAGTATTCCCTACCCTATTGTCCTCAAATCGCAGGTTCACGTTGGTGGTCGGGGCCGTCTTGGCGGGATCCGCTTTGTAGACAACACAATTGATGCAATCGCCGCCGCCCAAGTTCTTTTTAACCTCTCTATTCTGGGTGAAAAACCGAGCGCGCTCCTTGCCGAACCCAAATTTCAAACTGCTCACGAATATTATCTAGCCGTGACGTTAAACCGATCGCTCCGGCGATTAGTGCTGTTGGGCAGCGTCAAAGGTGGCAACGAAGTTCGCAGCGCTATCGACTCGACTCATCAAGTGGTGGTGGAAGGAGAATTTTCCCCTTTTTACGCGCGGCGGTTGGCTATAAAAATGGGCTTACAAGGGTTGCTAATGACCTCCGTGAGTTCGGTGGTGGAGAAGATGTACTATCTGCTGGTCGAAAAAGACTTGGATTTAGTAGAAATTAATCCTCTAGGAGTAAGTGAATCAGGCGAAGTGATGGCGCTGGACGGAAAAGTATCAGTCAACGATGGAGCAATCGCACGTCATCCCGATTTAGTCGCCCTAGCACCCCAACCGATCGCCGTCCAACTCGGCACAGACTCCAAAAGCAACAGCCAAAGCCCCCCATTGTCCGTACAATCGACCTTAGAAACTTTGGGGATCGTCGGGTTACTGTGCAATGGTTCAGGGCTGACCATGGCAACGATGGATAGTTTTTATCAGGCAGGTGGGAAACCGATCGCTTTCTTAAATATTGGCAGTGAAACTAGTCATAACTGGGATGTCCAGACGTTTTGCGATCGATTACTTGAGGGCTTAGAACGCATTTCTCAAACCCCTCAAGTTGAAATAATCCTGTTGAACTTAATTAGCGGAATTGTCACTGGGGACGCGATCGCAACCGCTTTACTACAATTTCTCCATCACTACCATCCTCAATCGCCCTATCCCCGATCGATATCTAGCGGAATCCATGGGAGTTCGGCACCATCGACCATTCCTCAAATTGTCGTGCGATGGATGGGGCCAGATATTGATGGGGCAAAATCCATATTAGTAGGTAGCCCTATCATGATTTTTGATGATTTCGATAGTGCGATCGGAGAAGTTTTAAAATCGGTTAAACTCAACAGAATCCACTCTTAATCAAATCTTGATCATGTCAATTCTATGCAGTCACAGATTGATAAGTTGATGATGGCGGTCCGATTATAATAATTATGGCTAGCAATTGGTATTACGATCAATATCAATTGCTAGCGAGCAGAGGATTAAATGCTACCTTATCGACCCCTGAGAGGAATCCATTTTGTCCAGCCAGCCCCATTTGCACTAATACGATCTTTGTCTTGAATAGATACTAAAAGATCGTCTGAACCTTCCATAACAGCTACATCTAGGCTAGATCCATCTTTAAAATCTGCTCTATAGACCCAATTTGTTTTATTTTTCTGATTAGGATTAGGACCATGACAAAGTGGAGTAACAGTTTTGACACCACCTTAATAGTTGTAATTCAAAACAGAAGCGATCGAATCAACCAAATTTTGGTCTAGTGAAGTATCGTCATCAGTACAAAATTATAGTCATATGTCTTGGACTGCGCGTGAACCACTGGCGCAAACATGGATGCCAATATTACTACAGAAGTTGATAATGTGAGGGAAGCCAAGAGTTTTTTGATCATGGTGTGGAGTTATGTGATGAAGGATACAGGCAAGTATTTTCAATTGAGAGTGTTCCTAATTGAGTAGAGTTTACTCCTCTACTGGAACCCAAAAGTATTTTAATGCAACTAGATTGTTAAGTCTAGATCAATCCTTAGATTGATGTGAGGTAGCACTTTCAGGGATTTATATGAGTTTTATGGCAGTGCAATCGCTGTAATATAGCTAATAATAGTTAACAAAAATTAAAAGTCGATATTGATCGTTTTTAATGTCCTTATTGACTACAATCACATGCTTCCCTCTCACAGCTATAGTTGCCATGATCAACAGTAAGATTGCTCAAGTTTCTAATTAGCCATAAATGAATAGATTTAATAAGACTAAGATTAATGAGAGCTAAACTCTAAGTTATCGAATTCCTTTGATTTGAATTGGTGCATCTATGATTTTTTCTTTCAATAGCCAGGTAATTATTCAAGGTATTTCAGGATCATTAGGTACAACTTACACACCACTTATTCAGAACTATGGAACATCATTAGTCGCAGGAGTCAGTCCTGGCTATGGGGGTAGTCACATTGAAGGTGTCCCCGTTTTTGACATGGTAGAACAAGTTGTTTTACATTATGGTCCGATCGATATTTCTATCATTTTCAGCCATCCCTACGATGTACTTGATGCTGCAACAGAAGCCATGCGCGCTGGGATTCGGCAGTTAATAATCATTAGTCAGGGAGTGCCGCCGATAGATATGATTCACTTGATTCAGCAGGCCGATGCTAATGACACATTGATAGTGGGTCCAAATAGTCCCGGCATAATCATTCCAGGAAAGACGTTGCTGGGAATTCATCCACCGATATTTTATACGCCGGGACGTGTGGGGATCATTACGCGCAGCGGTCCATTGACTTACGAAGTTGCTCGCATTATGACAAAAGCAGGGATTGGTCAATCGATCGTCGTTAGTCTTGGGTCGGATTCGATTTTGGGTTCAACCTTGCCACAGTGGCTACAAATTTTAGAGGAAGACGATGATACAGATGCGATCGTTTTAATCGGTGAAATGGGGGGCGACAGTGAAGAGATGGCGGCCAGTTATATTAAGGAATCAATCGATAAACCTGTAGTTGCCTACATTGCCGGACATACGGCCCCACGCGATCGAAGAATGGGCCATGCAGGAACCATTATCGAAACTCAATTGGGAGGATTCGGACCCGATTGGGGAACCGCAGAAAGCAAAGTATCAGTCTTAAAATCAGTCGGGGTGCCTGTCGCGGATGGTCCTAGCCAGATTCCAGACTTACTACAACGCTTGCTCACACCAAAACGAAAGGCTCGCACCACAAAAGTACGAGCCGAATTGTCAGCGAGCTAATTGTCGGTGAGCAACTATTGCTGGACCACATATATTGCTTATTGCTGGACTACACACTATTTATAGTCGCGCCAAACAGCAACCAATAATCCCTGTAATTCAACCTCAATAGCTTTAAGCTCTGTTTCAGGATAAAGAGTCCGATCGGGATTTCCGGGCATCAGAATCACTTTAGCGCCTTTCTTGTGGTAGTACTTCAACGTCGTTTTACCACTGACATGGGCTGCAACGATCGCGCCATTCTTCACGGTCTTTTGATCCGTCACAGGCTGCATGATCACCATGTCACCATCATCGATCAATGCTTCAATCATGCTATGACCACGAACCTTTAAGGCAAAATGTCCGGGTTTCAACATTAAATTAGAGAAATCAAGCATTTCCACTTCAATATCTGGAAAATTCTCAACAAGACTCGTTGCAGCAATTGCGCCAACTACAGGAATGCCTCGGGGACGGTGATGCAGAAGTCGAATAGTCCGAGCTTGTCCCTCGTCCCACCCAATGTAACCCTTCTTTTTCAGATGCTCCAGACGGCTCTGAACAGGGGCCGGAGACTTTAAAGTCATTGCCCGCATCATCTGCCGAATCGAAGGAGAATGCTGCTTTGTGGTGATGTAATCCACGAGCCAATCATAGAGTTGCTGTTGGGCTTCAGTCAGGGTTTCTAAGTGATCAAGGTATTCCATAGGTCAAGACGTGAACACAGAACAAAGGAAAGCGTATAGAACACTTGTATCCTAAAACATATGAACTGTCTAGAGCGTTTTTAAAAATAGTTGTAATACTTAGAGTGCCAAACGTGATGGAATAAACATAGGGATAGATTCTAAGGATCAAAAGACTCATGAGACATGTGCAGCAAGCCATTAAGAATTTTTTCAGGCACGGGATCGGACGATCGACGCGGCATATTTTAATCGGGATTTGCTGTGCGGCGATGCTGGGATTTTTGGCGAGTTGCAGTCCTTGGAGCGGAGATAAAGACGATCGGCGTACGACGGTGGAATTTTGGACAATGCAACTTCAGCCTCAGTATACGGATTATTTCATGGGTGTAATTTCGCAGTTTGAAGCGGAAAATCCAACGTTAAGAATTAATTGGGTAGATGTGCCTTGGTCAGGAATGGAGAGCAAGATTCTGACGGCGGTAGCAGCGAAGACGGCTCCTGATGTGGTGAATCTCAATCCAAATTTTGCATCCCAACTGGCGAGCAAAGGCGCTTGGCTTGATCTGAGCGATCGGATTCCCCAACCCGTCCAGATGCAGTATTTACCGAAGATTTGGGATGCAAGTACAATAGATGGCAAGGCTTTTGGGATTCCCTGGTATCTAACAACCCGGATTGCTATTTATAATCAAGCCCTGCTGCAACAATCTGGATTTTCCCAACCGCCTACAACCTTTACCGATTTGATGCAGATGGCTCCTGTTATTAAGGCAAAAACTGGAAAATATGCGTTTTTCACGACTCTTGCACCCATGGATTCCGGTGAAGTCCTAGAAAGTATGGTTCAGCGCGGTGTTCAGCTTATCAATCGCAATGGTAAGGCTGCGTTTAATACTCCGTTAGGTCGATTGGTGTTTCAAGATTGGGTTGACCTTTACCAGAAGAATTTGATCCCCAAGGAGGTTCTGACGGAAGGGTATCGTTATGGTCTAGATCTTTACCAACGGGGCGAAACCGCGATTGTCGCCACGAGTCCTGAATTTTTAAAGACTCTAACCAAAAATGCACCCACGATCGCATCTCAATCCTTTGTCACCTCCCAAATAACAGGTGAAACCGGAAAACGGAACGTTGCGGTAATGAATCTGGTCATTCCCAAAGATACGCCACGACCTGATGCAGCGGTGAACTTTGCACTTTTTGTCGCGAATCCCACCAATCAATTGACCTTCGCAAAGGCCGCAAATGTTCTACCTTCAACTCAATCCGGTCTCCAAGATCCTTATTTCACACTGATCCCCGCATCGGCTACCGAACTCGATCGTGCACGGCTCATCAGTGCCACCCAGTTAAAAAGTGCTGAAGTTTTGATCCCGGCAATGAAAGACGGAAAGCGCCTACAAAAGGTAATCTATGAAAATCTACAGGCATCAATGTTAGGCCAAAAAACGATCGATCGGGCCTTGCAAGATGCCGAACGAGCCTGGAACGAAGGTGGATAATATTTAATTGTTAAACGCAGAATCATAAGACCAGATCTTCGTAATTAAATGCCATGAAATTTAAATCTCAAAGCCGATCGTCCCAAATGCCTGAGGTCAACCTGATCCCAATGATGGACGTTATCATGACCATCTTGACGTTTTTCATTATTGTCTCCATGACCCTAACCAACAGCACGGGAGCCGTGAAAGTTGAGCTTCCCGGAGGCAAGAGCGGGGCGGCGGGAGACAAGCAACCCGATCGTCAAATTATTAAAATCGATGCTCAGGGAAATTTTTATCTAGTTAAGTCCACTGGCGGTGCTGAAGTGCCTGCAACCATGGCCCAACTTGAACCTCAGGTAAGAGCCTACTTACAGCAGAATCCAAGGGGTATGGTGTTGATCAATGCCGATCGGACGCTGTCCTATGACAAGGTGATTCAAGTTCTAACCCAGTTGAAAACAGTCGGAGGCGATCGGGTTTCACTTGGGTTTAAACCAGGTTAATCGCCTAACAAGTCTTGTCGTTACTACTTAACAGTCACTGCTTAACAGAAAGTACTACTTAACAAAAAGCGACGTCAGCCACAACACTAGACAAACAGCCCAAGTCACCACCACACTAAGGGACTGCGCACCACCGGGAACAAACGATCGAATTTCGATCGGAATCAGCCCCCACAGCCCAACGCCAATCACGTATCCAAGAATTAATCCGACAATTCCAAACAGTACCGATCGGCCAAGGCTACGCTCCTTCCGATAAATCCCATAGAAGGTGCTCCCTGTCGCCATAGCACCGACAAACTGTACAGTCGCAGGTAACGGATTAAGGGCAACAAGAGTAGACAACATAAGCGCCATAGCCGTCGTCACGACCCACTCTAAAAGACTAGGCATAGTAAACATGTCTGCCATCCGAGAGCCACTCGGGAGGGAGGGCATTGAAAGCTTAGGGAGGGACGACGGGATCTTTTCTGCAAACCGAATGCCATCAGGGACTTTTATTTTCCCCTCTTGACGCAGTTTTAGCCGCCGCATCAGAACAGAATCGTAGGACGCTTCCACTTCAGAACATTTTTTCACGTCCCCTGCATACTCACGCAGGAGCCGATCGCGGGTGCTTTGGATTTCTTCAAAACTAGCTGACTCAGCAACGCCAAGCTTTTCGTAGGGAGTTTGATCGCTCATTGGGGGCTGTAGTTTGGTCTCACTTAACAGATTAGCTCAGTTTTCTTAGGCATCACAACCGCTTTGTGAAAAAACTTACCAATTGTAGGTGGTCCGTTCCTTACAACCTAAGGCATACTAGGTTCTATGAAAAAATTTATAACCTCATCCGCAACTTAGTAAATGAAATCGACGTAAATGAAATCAACGATAAATGAAATGAACGATTTACGTAAAGTCAGTCAAACCAGTTGACAAAATACTGTTTCTCAATCGGAGATAAGCTTTATCTCTAACGTGAGCAGTTTAATTGAAATTTAATCGTTAGGAATAGTTGGTTATGGCTCAAGCCAAAATTTTAGTAGTTGATGATGAAAGTGCAATCCGCAACTTAATTCATCGCTTTTTAGGGAAACAAGATTACCTAGTTGAATCTGCTGAAGATGGTAAAAGTGCTTTGGCCATGTTTGAAAGTTTCAATCCAGATTTAGTTATTTTGGATGTAAATCTTCCCGATGTAACGGGCTATTCTCTTTGTCAGGAAATGCAGAGTCGCACGAATGTATTTATCTTGATGTTGACGAGTCGTACGGATGAGTCAGACAAGGTGCGGGCGTTTAGTCAAGGTGCTGATGATTACATTACCAAGCCGTTTAGCTTAGTTGAACTGGGAGCGCGGATTGGAGCTATCCTAAAGCGTCAACGAACAGTGATAACGGCTGAGCAGCAGTGTCTTGTTTTTAGTAATCTGGTCATTGATCCCGTGCGCCGTGAGGTGAAGTTGAATGAAGACTTGGTGCCGTTAACCGCGTTGGAGTTTGACTTATTGCATTTCCTTGCTAGCAATCCGGGCCGAGTTTGGCGACGATCGGATTTGATCCAGCAAGTGTGGGATTACGAGTACGTTGGGGATCAGCGGGTTGTGGATGTCCATATTGGTCAAATTCGTAAAAAGATAGAAATTGATACCAGTCAACCCGCATTAATTCAAACTGTGCGCGGTGTTGGCTACAAATTTGAGTCGCCTGAGATGGTGGAAGAGGTAAAGGTCTAGGCAAGGTAATAGTCTAAAGGTAATAGGCGATATTCATAGGCGATATTGTTCGTAGGCTGTACTGGCTGCTCGGTGAAGTAAGGAATGCCGATAGACTAATGCATCAAAGTCTTTGCAATATCCACCCCCAATCACACAGGCGATCGGGTATCTTCCAGCCAAGCACGCTGAAATTACCTGCATATCGCGTCGAAATAAACCGCTGTCCGTGAGGGCCAATTTACCCAAACGATCGCCTAGGTGCGGATCCACACCTGCATCGTAAAGAACTAAATCAGGTTTAAATGCACTCAACAAGTCGGGCAAGTATCGATCGAGAGTTTGCAAGTATTCATCATCTTCTAATCCTTCAGCAAGCGGCACATCGAGGTCGCTTTTTTGTTTTGTAGCGGGAAAATTGACACCACAGTGCATGGAAAAGGTAAACACCGACCGATCGTTTTGAAAAATGAGGGCGGTCGCATCTCCTTGATGGACATCGAGATCGACAATTAGGATTTTTTTCGCTAGCCCTTGTTGTTGAATGATGCGCGCAGCGATCGCTAGATCATTAAAAATACAAAAGCCAGAGCCATAGCTCGGAAATGCATGGTGCGTCCCTCCGGCAGTGTTGCAAGCGAGGCCCGTCTGAAGCGCAAGTTGAGCCGTGAGAACCGTGCCACCCACTGCAATGCAAGTTCGATTGACAAGATCGGGACTCCAGGGTAAACCAATCCGTCGGAATGCCTTATCGTCAAGAGTTCCAGTACAGTAAGCATTGACATAGGCTGGATCGTGAACCGATTCAATCCAACTTTGCGGGGCACGATCGGGTTTGTAAAACTGATCTGGTTTTGCAACGCCATCTTTCAGGAGCCGATCGTATAGCATCCGAAATTTCACCATAGGAAAACGATGCGTCGAAGGGAGGGAAACGGTGTAATTGGGATGGTAGATCAAAGGAAGATACATAGCGGCGATCGTATTTAGGTTTCAAAATATTTGGACTTAATACTTAATATTTAATTCGATAAAACCGCTCAATTGTTGCTATCTCTTAAGAAAAGTCATGGATTTGATTGCTCTTTGTAAGCATTCGATCGTTAGTGGGCAGTTCTGATTTTAAGATTGGCTCATCAGGAGAACGACGTTTAAAGCTTATCTAAATCCAGTGGCGTAAAAATCCCATGGCACATTTATCCATGACACATTCATTCATGACTCACAGTTGGACGTTGGCATCTTTTTTTGCGAGTGCATTAGGGTTATTTTTGCTCTATAACCACACCAAAATTCGCAATGAAGATCTAGACGAGGGCCAATGGATGCTGTTTGGCATGAGCTTTGCCTATTGGATTGTCCACTGTGTAGCAATAAGCGCTCAGCCTTGGATTCCACAAGAATGGAATTGGGTTGTATTTAGCTTCAAGTTCTGTTCTGTTCTCAGCGCACTACTAAGCCTCTCCTCCGCGCTCAGTTTACCGCTTACCACCGTCTCTGAGGTAAATAAAATTGAAGAAGAGTTCTACTAAATTTTTATAATTTAATTTAAAACGGGTTCGAGAACGATTAGGTTTTTGAACCCGTTTTTTATGAGCGAATCTCTGGCAGTCATGTTTTCTAGCCTTTGAGCAGTCCACTAATTATGCTTTCGAGTTCTGCTTTCTGAAGTGTGGTCAAAATAAAGACTTCTTGAGCAATCTTTCCAGCACGCGCAATAATTTTGAAGCCGCCACGAATTGGAACTGAAATTCTCAGTTTCATGTGAGGAATATGGGCACGAACAGGACAAATAACGCCGGGAGTGATGGTTTGGATGCCATCGTATTGGGCGATTTTTTCAAGTAGGGCGATCAATCCGGGAAGATGGGTCGAATGATTCATCACCAGACGAGCTGCTTTTTGATCGGATTGTGGGGAGATAGTCTGAGCCATGATTGTTACTCCTTAGAAAGTAAAAAGTTGTTAAACCCGTCTATGCCCCTTCCAGGGGAGCCATGGTCAATCCTTCATGGGTAAGTTGCATGTGGTAAAGCTCAGCTTGCTCTAGGGGTCCAGTCCAAACGATCGCCTGTCCTTCCTTGTGAATTTTGTCGGCAAGCTTCCAGGCACTATCGCTAACCATGCCTGGAATGTAGCGAACAAGAGTATTAACAACATGCTCAAAGGTATTTTCATCGTCGTTAAGGACAATTACTTTGAAACTAGGGTAGGGCTTGCGGACAGTCTGAGAGAGGCGATCGGGCGTTGCGACACCTGCTGCCATGGTGATGGAAGATCCATACACTAGGTGGTAGCCTTGGAAAGAGTGCGCGATCGATGGATGATTCACCATAGTAAGTAGTTGTGCAAACGAAGAGTGCGAACAAAAATTGGATCTAAAACAGTTGGGTGAGACAGAAGATATAAGTTTAGTATTATTGAATTCATTACATTTTCTATTTTGCCCTACAAATGTCGTAAAAATAAATAATGATTTAAGAATTTTAAGAGCATGTATTGTGTAACAACCATTTTCTATGAATTCTTCCATTGATCCAATTCAGCAGGCCCAACTCCAAATCTGGGTGGAAAGTCTCCGATCGGGACAACGAGAAATTGCAGACTGGACAGACGGACGGCTGGCGGTGTCGGCGGTGCCGGGAGCGGGGAAGTCAACGGGAATGGCTGTAGCGGCGGCGATGACGATCGCACGTCAAGGTTTGCAAGCGAATCATCAGTTGGTGCTTGTGACCTTTACCCGATCGGCAGCGGCCAACTTGAAGTCGAAAATTCGTGAGCGCCTGAAGCTGCTAAATTTGCCGATGGGTGGATTTTTGGTCACGACGCTGCATGGCTTGGCTTGGTCTATTGCCCGTAGTTATCCAGAGTTATCAGGGATTACGGACGATACGATGTTGAGTACGATAAGCCAAAATCATCGGCTGTTGCGCGGGGCGGTGGAGCAATGGATTGCGGAGAATCCTAGGCTCTATAGGCGGTTGATGGAGGGAATGCAGTTTGACGGGGAGGAGACGGAGCGACTGAGGAGACAATCGGTATTGCGGACGGAGGTGCTGCCTGCGCTAGCGATGACCGTGGTTCAAGAGGCGAAAAAGTCTGGACTAATGCCAGATGATTTGGCTAGAGCGGGGATTAGAAGTCGTGATGACTATGCGGTATTGACTATTTCAGCGGGGCTTTATGCGGAGTACCAGCGGCAATTACGATCGCGCAATTGGATTGATTATGACGAGATGATTTTGGGGGCGCTGCGGGTATTGCAAAATGAGGCGGCTTGTGAGGTGTGGCGATCGCAGGTGTTTGCGGTGTTTGAGGATGAGGCACAGGATTCGAGTCCACTTCAGACCCAGTTGTTAGAAATCTTAGCGACGAAAAGTGATTCGCAGGGTGATGTGCAAAATTTGATTCGGGTGGGCGATCCAAATCAGGCCATTAATTCAACCTTTACGCCTGCTGACCCCATGTTTTTTCGATCGTTTTGTACCCAATGTCAGGCGGAAGGGACTCTGGCGCAGATGACGCAAGCGGGGCGCAGTAGTGCGGTGATTTTGGATGCGGCAAATTATCTGCTGAATTGGGCGAATGCGACGCAGGCTAGAGCGGGGAAAGAATTGCCATTCCGATCGCAAATGATTGAGCCTGTTCCCGAAGACGATCCGCAGCCGGATGCAAATCCTAAGCCTGTGGGGTTGGGATTTGAAATTTCTCGTCCAAAAGATACCTATGAATCTGTAGCGAGGATTGGGAATAGAATCATGGCATTGATGGCAGCAAATCCGGATCATAGTGCGGCGGTGTTGGTGCGAACTAATGACCAAAGTCGATTTGTGGCGAGTGAGCTGCGACGACTTTTCCCAAATACCCCGGATAGTCTCGGATTAAATTTGTTTGAGGTTGGGGAAGAGGAGCGCCGATCGCATATTCCAGCGGAAATGTTAGCGTTGTTGCAATTTTGCGATCGGCCCCATTCACCAGATTTACTTAAAGCTGCCTTAATTATTCTTCTGACTCATAAGCGAATTCCAACCCAGGATTTGAATGTAATTGTTACCGCCCCTGAGCAGTTTTTATATCCTAGTGCAATAGATCCTGAATTGAGTCATGAGGCGCAACTGGCCAGCCGTGTTTGTCGTAGTCTTTTGAAGTCACGGATTGAATTGCCACTTTATCAACTTATTTCATTTTTCGCCTATACCTTAGACTATGATCAATCTGAACTTGCAACGACAGATAAGCTGTCTGAGCGACTTTCGCAACAAATACAAGAGAATTCCTTAGGCGAGTTAATTACAATTTTGAGTGAGATTGTGACCTCTGAGCAATTTGAACCTGTGATGGCAGAATCAAATGAAAACCGATATGTGCGATCGGGACAGGTGACAATTATTACGATGCATAAAGCAAAGGGATTGGATTGGGACTATGTATTTATTCCGTTTTTACATGAGTCGATGATTCCGGGAAAACTTTATGTTCCTCGTCCGGCGGAGTTTTTAGGATCCTTTACATTGCCAGAAGTCGCGCGGGCACAAATTCGGGCGCTTGTTCATGGAAATCCATTGCCAGATTTATTTGAGTCATGGGAACGGGCGGAGGAATTGAAACAGGCGGAAGAATATCGTTTGTTGTATGTGGCGATGACGCGGGCAAAACGTTTGCTTTGGATGTCAGCGGCAAAGCGAGGACCATTTGCTTGGAGTAAGCCTGAAATGTTGAGCGATCGTATTCCATGTCCAGCAATTCCGGCGTTAATCAAACAGTTTCCAAGTCAGGATGTGGGGTAGTAGATTGTCCTAAATTGTTTTACGTAATATCAACAATGTACTGAAGAATGCCAAGAATTGATGGAAGATTATCAAGGTAATGGGTTTCAGAATTGATGCACAGATCTCGATCGGTAAGCTGAAGAAATCGCCAGACTTCTCCCGTGGTGACGGCTCCATAAATAGTGCCTAATAGTTTGTTGTCACGGTGATTAAAGATATCAGCAGCTATCATTTGGGCGATACATTGCGGCAATCCACTTTCAATATCTCCTTTTTTGGCTTCAACTAAAGTAAATACTGGGGATTGAATCTCAAAATCAAATGGATTTTTAGATAAAATGAAATCACATTCACCATTCAATCCCTGCTCTGAATCTACATCAAAAACCAGTCCTGACAAAACCGAGAATTGCCGATCGTTGCGTTCACGGAGTTCTAATAAAATAGGCGAAACAATGCGTTCTGATCGTTCTTTTTCAGTGTTCAACGGTGTGGCAGCAGAAATAGCTAGCGTTTGAATTAACCAATTAGACGGAGTAATAGATTGCACTTCGGGAAACAATGCCGTAATGCGTGGCTGAATCCCAAATTGTTCTCTTAATTTTTTGAAATTGAATGATCGATAAGGCATGGAAATTTAGAATGAAGAATTATGAATTTAACAGTATCTTTATTTTAGGTCTGTTTTTGAGTTCTGCGGCGATGACCTTTGGTCGGTTGGAGACCATCGGGACAAAATTTTAGTACAATGAATTTAGGGACTACAAGGTAGTAGCACTTATGACAGTCGCAACCTAGAGATTACAATCATAAAACATAAATCCCCGACGAATGACACTGGCAGAATACTTGGTCTACGATGATGAGACGGATATTCGGTATGAATTGGTGAATGGAGAATTGGTTGCGACGAGCGTGGGGACGGGGAAGCATAGGGCGATCGCTGAATTTATTAATGATGCATTTAAGGCAGAAATCAACCGCTCGGATTTGCCATGGACTTCAAAAGATATGAAAATCGGCGTTCAGTCTCCCCGTGGTGGGCGATGGGATACGAGCCGGATTCCTGATGTGACGGTTATTTTGACGGAACAATGGCAGGCAATGCAGGACCGAGAAGCGATCGTTTTTCTCAATAGTCCCGCGCCTTTATTAGTAGTTGAGGGTGTGAGTCCTTCTACTGTGCAAGATGATTAGTAACGAAAAATTATTCTAAAGTTCTAGTAGCCATACCTCAAATTAGTAATGCCCTATATTTGATTAAATTACTTAGAAGAAGTGGTTACGTTCTTACTCAATGATTGCAATGCAACAATCGTCCCTTGAGCATCTTTAGCCGCAATCTTTTTACTAATAGTCTCCATACCATCTTCGATCGCAGCATAATTAGCCTTCGATTTAACTTTTACGTTGTCTTCAACGGTTTTCCAGGAATCTTCAAATTTTGCAAATTCAGTTTTGGCCAAGTCAAAATTCTTCGTTTCGATCGCGGCTTTAGTCTTACTAATCACATCCTGCATTCCCGAAAAACCAGAGGGCTTTGCTACTTCAGTAGTCTTACTCGGTACGGTAGAGGATTGCTCGACGGGCTTTACTTCCGGACTGCTACAGCTTACTAAGGTCAAAACTGAAATACCAACTAAGAAAAATTGCAGCGATCGCATCGTATATTTCCTAAAAAATAGCTCTGTTAAGTATAAACTAAATGTGATTCAGTCCTCATAAGCAATATATTGGGTGACAATATGCATATCAATCGAGCCTTTCGTAAATATCACAGAACCCTTGCGATCGTCCTTTGTTTGCCATTGTTAGTAACCGTTTTAACAGGAATGGCGACAACCATGAGCGCAGAATGGTCACTCAATCTTGGCGTGAGTCGGAGTTTTATTTTAAAATTGCATACTGGCGAAATCTTTAATTTGCAAGGATTTTACCCGATTCTTAATGGACTAGGACTATTAGGATTACTGATCACGGGTATTAGTATGTCACGAGTATTTCGCAAGACACCATAGTTATTTCAACTTTTAGATTTAGACAATAAATCGCACAATAGAACGTTCGCACTGCATTGATTACGATCAGATCTGCTTTAATTCCAGAAAAATGTTATTTCCTTATAAACTAATCCCCCAGAATCCGAAGTGGAAACTAAGGGACTATTCAAATCAGATCTTTAAATCAGAATTAAGTCATCAAGCCAGAACCCAATCTACCAATGTCCGCACTCCGTAACCTGTTGCCCCCGTTGGATTATAGTCCTTATCCTTATCCGTCCAAACCGGACCCGCAACATCCATATGCGCCCAAGTTGTATCTTTGACATACTGTTTCAAAAATACCGCCGCACTAATCGCCCCGCCCGTCCTGGCACCAATATTTTTCATATCTGCAATAGGAGACTTCATACTTTCAAAATATGATTCTTCAAATGGCATTTTCCATAGTTTTTCACCACTTGATTCTGCTGCCGCCATCAATTGATCCGCAAACGCATCATCAGGACTCCACAACCCCGCAATATCATTCCCCAATGCCACAACACAAGCTCCCGTCAAGGTTGCAAGATCCACGATCGCATCCAGCCCCAACTTATCCGCATACACTAATGAATCAGCGAGCGTTAACCGACCTTCCGCATCGGTATTAATGATTTCAATCGTCTTCCCATTTGATGCCGTGAGAATATCACCAGGCCGCATCGCATTGCCATTGATCATGTTTTCAGTCACAGCACTAATGAAATGCACTTCCACATCGGGCTTCAATTGCGCGATCGCTTTCGCTGCCCCAAAAGTCGCACCCGCACCGCCCATATCGGTTTTCATCATTTCAATTGATGACGCGCCGACTTTCAAATTTAAACCACCGGAATCAAACGTTAATCCTTTGCCTACGATCGCAACTCGTTTACGTGGAGTTCCGGCAGGTTTGTAAATCATATGAATGAATTTCGGTGGAATCTCAGATGCTCTTGCCACTCCCAAAAAAGCACCCATATTTAACGCTTCACAATCGGCCTTTTCTAAGATTTTTAGTTCTAAATTATAAGTCTTAGCCAGCTCGATCGCCATATCAGCAAACGTAACTGAATCAATTACATTGGCAGGTGCAGCAACAAGTTCGCGGGCGAGGAATACGCCAGAACAAATGATATTAGCTTTCTCGATCGCCGCTTCTTGTCCCACAAATCCAATCAAACTTGCACATTCAACAACAGTACTTTCATCCTTTTCAGACTTAAAGCGCCTGTCTTTGTACAAGGCTAACTCAATTCCCTCTGCGATCGCTTGAGATGTCCTTACAGCATTACTATTCACAATTGGGAGGGAAACGCCAAAAGTCTTACATTTCTCACGACGAGCAGCTTTCGCCATATTCCCGGCAACTTTACGAAGGGCTTCAAATTTCAATTTGTCGGATTTACCCAAGCCAAATATCATCAGCTTTTTAAAGCCCATGCCAATCACTCGCGTCGCAATGCTACTACCCGATTTGCCTTTGAAATCAGCTTCCTTAATAATCTCAGAGACCAAACCCGAAAGCTTCGCATCTAAGGCTTGCATATCTTCAGTCAATTCAAGCTTATCTTCAAACAGTCCGATCGCCAATCCTTCTCCAGAAAAATCAACCAATGAATCATTAATTCCTAAAATCTTCATGCGTCAGCCCAACTATTACAACTTGTGATTATCTTTATTGTAAGTTTATTTATGGCGAATGTGTTCATAGACATCAGCATAAAGCTTTCCAGATGCTGCCCATGAATAATCAGCACGCATTCCCTGAATGGCTAACTCTCGAAATTTCGCAGGATTCAGGAAATACAAATCTAATGCCCGCCCCATAGCCGATTCCAGCGCAATAGTATCTGACTGATAAAACACAAATCCATTGCGTTCATTAATAGGCCGAGTTTCTTCATAGTCCCAATCAAACACTGTATTCACCAATCCGCCTACACCTCGCACAATAGGCACCATCCCATATCGCAACCCAATCACCTGAGTTAAGCCGCAAGGTTCAAAATTACTGGGAATCACAATCATATCTGCACCCGCATAGATCAAATGCGACAGTTCTTCATTGAATCCAAGTTCT
>JANXNM010000156.1 GCA_025354065.1 Synechococcales cyanobacterium 340R_concoct_173_sub
GGCAGAGCTTTCGATCGCCGCAAAAATCGCCGCTAGGTCAGTATTCAAGCTTTCATTAGTGTTAGCACTGGCAACAACATTGGCAAACAACTGGCTAGGGTAAATAAAGTAGCCTTTAGTCTTAATCGCATCATCTTTGAAGTCGTTGGGAATATCACGATCGGGCAGCTTGGCGTAGTGGATGCTGTCATCACCCGCCTCAACGTAGCTGGTAAAATTTTCACTAATAAAGCGATAAAACAGCGTGCCGAGCACATATTGCTTAAAATCCCACCCATCGACTGAACCGCGAACATCATTAGCGATTTTCCAGATTTGGCTTTGTAGGGCGGCGCGTTGTTGGGTACTCGTCATTAAAACTCTATCGCAATTGCTTATGCATAACAGCCGAATTGAGCAGCGATCGCCACTAACTCATCACAAATTATGCCCACTCCAGTGATTTACTATACCCGAACGGCTTAGCGTCTGCGACAGCGATCGCTTAGCTAGACCCTGACCGTTTTTTAATATTCAGTCCATAGACTCAGAGATTTTTAAGTTTAGAATTGCTGATAGCCCCTAGTTTCATATCCCATCTTCAGAAAACAGCATGAGTGCAATCCGGTTTGAGCAGGTTTCGCTACAGTTTCCCGGCGCACCTCGTCCGGCGGTCGATCGGTGCAGTTGTACGGTTGAGCCAGGGCAAATCTTAGTAATTTTAGGACCATCGGGCTGTGGTAAAACGACCCTCCTGAAAATGGTAAATCGCCTGTATGAACCGACGATCGGCAAGATTTACTTAAATAACATCGACATTTGCCAAATTGAAGTCACACACCTGCGCAAGCAAATCGGCTACGTGATTCAACAATCTGGCCTGTTTCCTCACATGACCGTCGCTCAAAATATCGCCGTTGTGCCTAACCTGCTGGGCTGGTCGCGGAAAAAAACGCAGCAACAGGTAGAGGAGTTGCTCACCCTAATCGAACTACCAGTCGCCGAATACCGCGATCGTTACCCCCTGCAACTCTCCGGGGGGCAGCAACAACGAGTAGGCTTGGCGCGAGCGTTGGCAGGCAATCCTCAAGTGATGCTCATGGATGAGCCGTTTGGGGCTTTGGATGCGATCACCCGCAGTAATCTCCAAACCGAAATTCTGCGGTTGCAACGACAACTCAGTAAAACAATTCTGTTTGTCTCCCATGACATCGAGGAAGCACTGCGATTAGCCGATCAGATGATCATCATGCAAAATGGCTGCATCGTCCAAGCTGGAACCCCCGCGCACATCTTAAGTCATCCAGCGAATGAATTTGTGCGAGATCTGGTTAGCGCTGACGACATCCTGCGCCAGCTCAGTTTGCTACGGGTGGAAACCGTCATGACAACCCCACCCCCTCACCATCGGGCGATCGATCGGGCCACAATCAGCCGTCATGATAATCTCCGGCAGGCGCTCTCGCTGCTGTTGCAAACTGGAGAAACGCAACTGACGGTCTTGGCAGCAGGGACAATAGTAGGGGTACTATCACTAGAACAGATCCGCAATTCCGCCTTCCGGCCAAGAGCCATCCCATGACCTACATTCTGAGCCATCCTGATATCGTCGGGCCATTGCTGCTTCAACATTTACAAATGACAGGTTTGGCGCTGCTAATTGCCATTGCGATCGCTTGCCCCCTAGCCCTACTGATTACTCACTACCGCTGGTTACAGATCCCGGTGTTAGCAGTATTGGGCGTCCTGTACACCGTGCCCAGTCTGGCGCTCATTATTTTGCTGGTGCCCCTCCTAGGGTTGAATGCTAATGCTGTAATTGCGGCCATGGTGCTCTATGCCCAAGTGATTTTAGTCCGCAATATTACCGTCGGGTTGGGGCAAATAGATCCTGCCATTGTGGAAGCGGCCCGAGGGATGGGGATGAATGGCTGGCAGCGGTGGTGGCGGGTGCAGGTGCCCTTAGTGATGCCCATTTTTCTCGCTGGCTTGCGTCTAGCGGCCATCGTCGAGATTGCGATCGCTACGATCGGGGCAAAATTTGGGGCTGGGGGGCTGGGAGTGCTGCTGTTTGACGGGATTGCTCAGGCGGGTCGCTACGACAAAATTTGGGCCGGAACGATCGCGGTGTCTCTCCTGGCGTTTGCCCTCAATGGTGGATTGCTCATCCTAGAATGGCTTTCCCGTCCGGGTAATCGAATTGGTTTGAACGGCAAACGGCTATTTTTAACGTCGGGGCGTTAACGATCGTTGGGCTAGACTGAGGCTAATTTCAGCCAGGAGTGCCAGTACCGCAATAGGAATGGCCCCTACTAATAAAATGGTCTGGTCGTACAGAGAAAACCCCAGCACAATAAAGGAACCTAATCCTCCCACCCCAATAAAAGCAGCTAGGGACGCACTGGCGACAACCTCCACCGTCGCGGTTTTGATGCCCGCCACAATCTGAGGCAGAGCCAGGGGAATCTCTATCTGCCACAACACCTGCCGCTGGGACATCCCCATCGCAAAAGCAGCCTCGATCGTCGCGGGGGAAATAGTACGAAAGGCCACATCGGTGCTGATTAAAATCGGTGGCATTGCCAGAAAGGTTAGGGCGACCACGGCTGACTGAAAACTCAGTCCCATATAGGGAATCATCACAAATAAGACGGCCAGACTAGGAATCACTCGCAAGGCATTAAAGCTGTTGATGACCAGAAGTGAAGCGAGCCGCGATCGGGCACTGAGCAACCCCAGGGGAAGACCTAACCCCAACCCAATGCCCAGTGGTCCTCCGACTAGCAGCAGATGCTCCCGGAGTGCCAGGAAAAACTGGTCTGGATGACTGGTTGTGTAGGTGTAAACCTGATTGAAAATACTCATAACTAAATCTACCCGATCGAAGCTTTGGACGATCTTGTAATAAAACCGATCGCTCACCTCGATTTATGATGGATGCGTTGTTGTTGCTGAATGATCGCAATATGAACTCATCTCGTCATCTACTACTATTGAACAAGTGCGATCGTCCAGATATCTTGGCTTACTTCGATCGGGCTTGGCAACTCGAAGATCATCTGTGGCAGAGTTTGGTGGGGGATGCACCCTTCTATCTCAATCCCGATCCATTACGAAATTTACTGATTTTCTATTTAGGTCATTCCGCCGTCTTTTACATCAACAAATTAATCCAGGTCGGGTTGTTGTCAAAGCGGATCAATCCCGCTTATGAAGCGATGTTTGAAATTGGGGTTGATCCAGAAAGACCGGATGAAATTGCGGATAAGTTTGCTCAGTTACGCGCTGTTGATGTGGCCTCGGTTTGGCAATATCGCCAGGAAATGTACGCCACAATTGTCGATCTAATCCAGCACAGTGACTTAAGCTTACCCATCACTCCCAAGCATCCTCTCTGGGCCTTAATGATGGCGATCGAACATCAGTATGTGCATATCGAAACCTCATCAATGCTGATCCGTCAACTTCCGGTTGAAATGCTTAATCGTCCTGCCCATTGGCAATATGCTCCAGCCGATGGGTATACCCGTGAGAATCATATGATCAGCGTCCCTGCGGGTATTGTGCACCTGGGCAAACCGAAGGATTCGACGACCTATGGGTGGGATATTGACTATGGCGATCGTACTGTCTCAGTGAATGCTTTCTTAGCCAGTCAATATCTAATTACCAATGCCGATTTTTTAGAATTTGTCAAAACGGGCGGCTATGACAATCCAACCTATTGGCAGACGGCAGCATGGCAATGGAGAACTCAAAACAACATCAAATATCCTAGATTTTGGCTCCCCGATCACTCGTCCCAAACAATCTTTAAGTATCGGGCGTTATTTGATGAAATTGATATGCCCTTTGACTATCCGGTTGAGGTGAACTATTACGAAGCGATCGCCTATTGTCAATGGTATGCCGATCGCACTGGTCAACCCACTAGACTGATGACTGAAGCAGAATGGCATCATGTAGCCCATGGCTTACATCCGCAGGCGCAAACTGTCAGTGACTGTAACCTCAATTTGCAATTTGGCTCTCCTAATCCTGTCGGCGATCTAGAAACTGCTAAAAATCAAGTCGGAATTTATGATCTGCGCGGCAATGTTTGGGAATGGCTCAGTAGTCATCTGACACCACTATCGGATTATAAACCTCACTACTTATACGAGAACTATTCCGCCCCCTATTTTGATACCAAACATTACATGATGGCGGGTGGCTCATGGATTACCTGTGGAACGGGGGCATTACTGTATTACCGCAATTGGTTTCGTCCTAATTTTTATCAACATGTTGGATTCCGAATTATTCAAGATCTTGATAAATGACCTTAATACATTAAAGGTAGCTTTTTTTGGTGCGATCAGGGTAATATTTTCGCTGAATGGTATCGCTGACGACTTTTAAAGGTGTTTTAGGTCGATCGGTTAAAATTACCATTTTTCGGAGGAAACAGCTTGTGTACTCCTATGAAATCAGGATAAATTATCAATCATGAGGGAAGATACACAGAATCAGTCGGGGTATCTTCCTAAATAGAAGTGCTATGTAGAAAGTGTCGGGGTATCCATCCAAATCAAGATGATATTCAGAATGTTTCTGTATATTAAATAGTTATGCAGCTTCTAATTACCCGGTGAAAGAATGTCTCCAGTGGACAAAAAATGTAAAAGATTCCGATGGATGGGCTTACTGTGAGTTTAAAAAAGGTGAATTGTTCAAATTGGCTTGGAGAAATGATGAAGCCAATGCGAATAGACTGGAAAGAGATGACTTGATTCTGCTTCGTCAGCTTGGCTATGTCACACACGTTGTCAAAGTCCTCGATCGTCAGGCTGAACGTGAAGACTGGGAAGGTGATTACAATCTTTACCGCATTGTTGAAGTAGTATGGGCGATCGGCGGTACTAACCCACCTCCATTAGCCAAAGCTGACATCATATTTGGTTATCCAGTAATTCTAATGGGTGGCAATGTGATGAAGCTAGAAGATCTGCCTACATTCAAAGACGCTTGGGATTCCAAGGGATGGAATTGCGATGTTCCGAGAGCATGTCCAATCCAAACTCGCAGATATTTAAATTTCGATCGCCGTAGTCTAGCTTTTACCTCATCCATTCATCTGAAATTATGACCCGAAATTCTCAATCCAATTCCAGCACTAATATTGATGCTGCAAATCCGGCACTTCTCATTACTGGATGCGTCATCATCGGTTTGATGATTTGATCTTTGGACCCGCTATGCCGATTTTTATGGCACTTCTAGCTCTCGCTCCAGCAAATGCTTGCCAGTGAAAAAGGCGGAAAGCCGCTCAATTGGTTTTGCTATGGATTCATGCTTTGGATTGTTGCCATCATTTATGCGGCGACCATCCCAGCAAATCCAGAAAATGCTCCAGCAATGAAACGTCAATTTTGACAAGGCGTGAGAATTGGCGCGATCGTCGTTGCGGTTCTCAGTATCGTCATCTTTCCCACTGTCGAAGAAGGGAGTTTAGCGAGTGCCGGGTTAGGCTTCAATGCGATCGCCGGGATTGTCATGGGCGGTGTCGCTTGGACACAGAAGGTCTAAAGGCTTGCTATAGTAGGGTTACTTCACCACTAATCCTATGAAATATCCTCTCCATACGGTATCAAAACCTGTTTCTGGTAGCGAAGCTATTAAGTTAACCCAAGCTATCCAGAGCGGTGGGCATCTTGCTAATGAAGTTGCCCTAGCTCTGATGAAGAAGATTGCTGATCGTCGTCGCCGAAAGTCTGAGAATGCCACCAAGTAGTAAGTTCGCTGGGGTTGACTTCGCTGAGGTTGCCGTTGAACAAGTCACGCCTGAGTTGTCTGAATTGGGACAAGGGTTTCGTTGTTCGCGAGGAGAATTTGTTACCTATTGGCGACAAGGACGGATCCAACGAGAGATCAATGCTCGTATTAGCCAGTGCTGGATTATGCGTTCCGGGGATGCCTTGGCAGGTTACATGACTCTCATTGCCGATAAATTAGAAGTCGATCAACCGATTTTGATCGATGAAGGTGTTCAGTACCAGACTTTCCCCGCGATTAAGATTGGTTTGCTAGCAGCCGACAGGCGTGCAAAAGGTGCAGGTCGTCGGTTAGTTGAGTGGGCGATCGAGTATGTTGCGGGGGAAATTGCGCCCACGATCGGGGTTCGGTTCATCACAGTGGATGCGCTCTATGATGTGGATGAAGAGCCGCCCTATGATGCTTCTGGATTCTATGAAAAATTGGGGTTTCGATTCGTGAATGCAGAAGAAACCTTGCCGCCCTCAACGCCCTACCGCACGATGTATCTCGATCTCAAGCCACTGATTGATCTGCTAGATGGCTCAGATTTTGGAGTAAAGGATTAGTTAGTTCTGATGCTGCATAGCAACCCCAATGTACACCGACCGATAAAAATTTCTCGGTAGAGTCTCAAAATTCTCTGCGGCGGGTGATTGGGAACGGTAGCCTGACTTTAAATCATAGATTATTAAACCGATCGCTCCGATTTAGCTTCAATAAACCAACAGCAATTTACCAATCTCAGAGCTTGAAACCTGGGTTTATCTTTTCGAGTAAACTCCACAGGGAGACAACGATCGGCTGGAAAGTGTTTAGGTCATTCCGAATTTGGAATTATTGAACCAAAGGGCGATCGCGTAAAACTTGAACGGGTTAAACTAGATTTAGCGGCTCATGCCTAATCAGGAGAATTTCCGCCATGGTTTTCACCTTTAAAACTCAAGCCGATCGCACCGCCATTACCGATGAAGAATTCGAGAAAATTTGTCGTGAAAATCGCGATCGTAAATTTGAACGCACCGCCCAAAGAGAATTGGTCATCATGTCGCTAACAGGTGGTGAAACGGGACGGCGAAATATCAAGCTGTCAGCCCGATTGGAG
>JANXNM010000168.1 GCA_025354065.1 Synechococcales cyanobacterium 340R_concoct_173_sub
GAATAATATATCAAGTGCTTATACCCATAAGTATATTTTTCCCCATGGTCGATATTGGAATTTTGATGCGGTTCCAAACTGCGATCGGGATTTAAAAACAATCGATCGTTGGTATATGAATGGCACCAACTATTCGCAGACTTTTGCGACTTGGCTCCAAAATTTTGATCGAGTTCAAGATGAAATCCGTAATTTAAATTATGGTATCG
This sequence comes from Synechococcales cyanobacterium 340R_concoct_173_sub, assembly GCA_025354065.1. The sequence goes on from JANXNM010000168.1 coordinate 210, forward strand.
AATACGCCAGATTTCGTCGAATTTGGCGATTCTATTTGATCTGGTTTGTTGCTAATTTTGCCAGTTGTGATGGTGAAATCAATGGCAATGGTCAATATCTTCTAGAACGTCGATAAATGATTAAATAATCCCGACCATCCGATCGCCTGAGAATCTATTACCCAACGGATTCTCGCATTGATAACTGTCGGGATTATTTTGATTGAATCTATTGCCAAACTCCCGCAATCATACCCGCCAATAAAATAAATCCGATCGCTACATTTTGCCGAAAACTTTCCCCATAAAACCGATGGGGAACCTTAATGTTCATTAATTGCACCGTCTGCCACGCCCAAATCCCCGACGAGATCATCCAGCACCCCCAGAAGGCCCAACCTAATCCCATCACTTGCCCGAGTTTCGCCAGAACCAACGCTGTCAGAAAATAAAATGTCCCGATCGCCGCTGGTGCCCATTTACCAAAAAACAATGCACTCGAATTTATACCCAATTTCCGATCGTCCTCGCGATCGCTCATGGCATACACCGTATCAAACCCCAACGTCCAAAACACAGTTGCCGCCCACAATAACCACGTTTCATTCCCCAGACAAACTGTCGCTGCCGGAGTCGCCCCACAACTCACCGCACTCCAGGAAATCAACACAGCAAACCCCCAAGCGATCGCCAACACCAACTGCGGCACCGGAAACACGCGCTTCATCGCCGGATACAACACAATGACCGGAACCGCCGCGACACAAAGCCAAACCGTTAATGCATTTAAAAAGAACGTCAATCCATAGGCACAGAGAAACCCCACCAACATCACAATTACGCCCACTTTTACCGACAGCGCACGGGACGCAAGGGGCCGATTTTTAGTGCGCTCCACCTTTGGATCAATGTTGCGATCCCACAGATCATTCACCACACAGCCTGCTGCACTGGTCACGATTGAACCCACCACCACCACCGCCAACAACAATCCCGGAGGATGTCCCTTAGCGGCCAAAAACAAGGCCCACAGTGCAGGCTGCATCAAAATCAACCGCCCTTCCGGTTTATCCCAACGCAGTAGACGGACAATAGCGCTAAAAGTTGATTCAGAATGTAGAGACATGGGCTTAAACACGGTGCTAGAGAGGGGGCTATAGGCGCTAAGATACCTGAAAAAGGTCTTGTATGTCCTGCTTGTGTCTATTGTTTTGTTTGTTGGAGTCGCTAACGCCATGTCTGATGCCCTCGATATGCCACTAACAGTTCAGTCAAGTCGGTCTAATCTCAGGGATCGTGACTCGATCGTGGCGGCCATAGACGTGGGAACCAACTCGATTCATATGGTTGTCGCCAAAGTTCAGCCGTCCCTTCCGGCCTTTACCATCATTGCCCGCGAAAAATCGACTGCTCGACTCGGCGATCGAGACAAAGTAACGGGAAACTTAACCCCCGCCGCCATAGAACGCGCCATGACGGCCCTCGATCGCTGTTTGACGGTAGCAAAGGGACTTCAGGCTGAAGAAATTATTGCGGTCGCCACTAGTGCGGTGAGAGAAGCACCCAATGGAGCCGAGTTTCTAAAGGAAGTTGAAAGGCGATTGGGTCTTTGGATTAATCTAATTTCAGGATCTGAAGAAGCACGACGCATTTACTTGGGCGTTCTGTCGGGCATGAGCCTTAACGATCGGCCCCATTTGATCATTGACATTGGTGGCGGTTCGACAGAATTAATTTTGGGCGATGGCACCGAAGCGCGCTCCCTCAGCAGTACCAAAATTGGGGCCGTGCGTCTGAAGCATGAATACATCACAAGCGATCCCATTAGCAACAATCAATTCACTGCCCTAACCTCCTATATTTGCGGCATGTTGGAGCGACCCATTGATCAGGCCCGTGCCGAAATCAAACCGGGTGAACGTTTAAAAATGGTGGGCACATCCGGCACCATTGAAGCGATCGCAATCTTACAGGCTAAAGCCACAACCGGAAGTGTTCCTCAACCGCTTCATGGCTATGAATTTTCTAGGCAAAACCTGCAAGATTGGATCAATCAGTTGCGCTATTTAAACTATGGCGATCGGCTATTGATTCCCGGTATGTCTGAACGCCGAGCGGAGATTTTGTTGCCGGGTGCCATGATCTTGTTTGAAGTAATGACCCAAATGCAGGTGGATACGATTCAAATCTGTGAACGATCGCTGCGGGAAGGCGTGGTGGTGGATTGGATGTTGACCCACGGATTGATTGAAGACAGATTACGCTATCAAGCCTCAGTTCGTCGCCGAAGTGTATATAAAGCCGCACAAAAATTCAATGTCAATCTAGCCCATAGTGAACAAGTCGCCGAGTTCGCCCTTCAACTGTTTGACCAAAGCCAAGGCGATCTCCATAACTGGGGTATTGAGGAACGCGAATTGCTGTGGAGTGCTGCAATTTTGCACAATTGCGGACACCATATCAATCATGCCGAACATCACAAGCATTCTTATTACTTAATTCGCAATACAGAACTCTTGGGATTTACAGAAGCCGAAATTCAAGCAATCGCAAATCTAGCCCGGTACCATCGCAAAAGTAATCCTAAAAAGAAACATGATGCCTACCGCACCATCAGCAGCAAACGCCATCGTAAAGTCGTTGATCAACTTAGTCCATTGTTACGATTAGCGGTGGCCCTCGATCGCCGTCAGATTGGAGCGATCGATCGCATTGAACTCATTCCCGGTTCCCCCGTCATGCAACTCATCGTCCATCCCAAAGATCCCCAAGATGACTGCGCCTTAGAACTTTGGAGTCTTGACAATAAGAAAACTAGTTTTGAAACCACCTACCAAACTCAGCTCGCAATCAAATTGTGTAATGAGTACAAGTTCAAAGATTAGTTTATGTGATTCTCGCCCCTTGCCGTAATACACTAGATAGACTGACTAAAAATCATCAACTCACTCCTTATCATCCACTCCTTAGCTATGGTTCAGAAAACTCCCGCAGCATCCCCATCTTTTTCGATGGATGACTTTGAAAAAGCGCTAGACCAACATGGTTATGCTTTTGCCAAGGGTCAAGTCGTCACCGGGAAAGCTTTCAGCTACGAAAGCGATGGCGCACTGATTGATATTGGCGGCAAGTCCCCCGCATTTTTGTCCACCGACGAAGCCAGCGTCTACCGCATTAATGACATCAGCTCCTTCTTACCTCTTCAAGAAGCGCGTGAATTTCTAATCATTGGTGACCAAAATGCAGAAGGCCAAGTGACGGTCTCCATTCGTCAACTGGAAGAGAGACTGATTTGGGATGATCTTAAAGACATGCAGAAGACCGATCGGAGCCTGCAAGTTAAGGTGTTGGATGTCAATAAAGGCGGCGTTACCGTCAATGCGCTTGGATTACGGGGCTTCATTCCCCGATCGCAGCTCAACGAGAGAGAAAACCTAGAAAGCTTAGTGGGTTCTTCCCTCACGGCCTGTGTTATTGACCTAGACCAGAAAAAAAATAAAATTGTCCTCTCGAACCGTCAAGCCAGCCGAGCGGTAAACATGAGTAAATTGGAGGTCGGTCAGCTTGTTGAAGGCACCGTCACCAGTTTGAAGGTGTTTGGAGCCTTTGTGGAGTTTGAAGGCTGTACTGGCTTGTTGCATGTGAGCCAAGTGAGCAAAAAAACAGTCGGCGATTTGGAGAAAGTATTCCAGGTTGGTCAGGTGATCAAGGCATTAGTCATTAATATCGACGAAGGCAAGGGCCGAATCTCGCTTTCAACAAAAATCCTAGAGCAATATGACGGTGAGGTTTTGGATAATTTCGACAAGTTGATTGAAGAAGCCGATGCACGCAAGGACCGGGCGCGTAAATCGTTATTGGGCTAATTAAATCCCTTAGTTCTCCTTTAATCACGGACCATCGTGAGGGCTAAGGGAGGTCTTGATAGCAGATGGTTTAGGGTAGTTCAACGATCGTTTAAGGCAATCATGACAATTATTTGGGAATTAGATTTTTATTCGCGCCCGATCGTGGATGAAAACAAGAAAAAGGTGTGGGAAGTACTGATTTGTGAAAGTCCGACGGAGGTTGGGGCTGATGCTTCAAATCTTTTTCACTATGCCGAGTATTGTTCTAACTCTCAAGTGAATTCGGCCCAGCTCAGTCAAGCTATTGTTAAAGCGATCGATTTAGCTGGAACCACCCCCGATCGGATCCGGTTTTTCCGTCAATCCATGAACAACATGATTACGAAAGCCTGTTCGGATGCTGGAATTCCTTGCCAGCCCAGCCGCCGGACGTACATGTTGAATCAATGGATGAAGGAACGATCGTTGACGGTCTAT
>JANXNM010000192.1 GCA_025354065.1 Synechococcales cyanobacterium 340R_concoct_173_sub
TTTGGAGTCGATCGAATTAGGTTAGAACCATTTGAACAATATTGGGGGGACAAAGCAAAGAATGGAGGAATTGATATCCAAATCTTCTCTGGCGCGTCGAATTTGTTCAATGCATTTCGCACCGGAAGTATTGACATGGCATTACAAGGGTTAGCGATCGAGCATATCAAATCACTTCAAACGCAAGCAACTGAAAAGCATTGGCAAGTGATTGAGCAAGCCGGAAGTGGTATGGATTACTTGAGTTTGAATGTGAATTCGGCCCCACTCGATCGGCTTGAAGTGCGTCAGGCGGTTGCTGCGGTGATGGACCGATCGGTATTACAAGACCGTGTATTTAATCAACAAGTTGTGCCGCTATATAGTCTGTTGCCGAATACATTAAGTGAACAGATACCAAGTTTTAAAACAGATTATGGTGTGAGTGCAAATATCGAGAAGGCCACGCAACTCTTAGCTAAAGCGGGATACTCTAAAGAAAATCCGCTGAAACTGGAGCTTTGGTACCGATCGAACTTAACTAACGATCAATTAGCAGCAATTACAATCAAAGGTGTAATTAAAAAAACGTTACCAGATTTGTTAAAAATAGAATTGAATGGCGTGGATTCAGCAACAGCCTATAAAAATCTCGACAAAGGCGCATATCCAATGTTTTTGTTAGATTGGTCACCAGATTATTTAGATGCGGATAGCTATATTCAACCCTTTGTCGATTGTGCAAAAGGGGATACAACATCGGGCTGTAAAGAAGGCGCATCCGCACAACAGGGTTCGTTTTATTTCAACGATCGGGTGAATACCTTAATTGCTCAGAGCCGAAAAGCCACCAATCCCGAAGAACGCCGATCGGTATATAGGGAATTACAAACGATCGTAGCCCGTGATGTCCCGTTCATTCCACTATGGCAAAGTAAAGATTATCTATTTGTACAAGAACGGATTCAGGGTGCAGCATTAGAAGCAACCCAGAAGATTTCATTTAGTAGATTGCAAAAGCGATGATTTCATGATGAGTACTTGAACGAGCGATCGGATTGGTAATTTAAGGCAGTGATTGAAAGAGAATTACGAATTTAATTGTGTGACAAAGCGATCGTACTCTTCTGAAGCAATTCCCAATTGAAGAATCGCCATCACTTGTCGCATTTCACCATTGATTAGCGCAGTACGATCGAGCCAAAGCCCAGGAAAAACCAGACTTCGAGTGATCCCATCCTCATCTGCCAACAGATCAACATATTGTCCATCCTGCAAATAGAACCAATCAATCTGTCCATCCAAGACTCTCCACACCAAATATTCCTGCACACCATTTCGCTGATAGGCTATTTTCTTTGCACCCAAATCAATGGAAACAGTACTTGCCGCAATTTCTGCTAATAACTCTGGCGCACCTTCAATATAATCATCCTCTGAAACGATCGACTGACCACCCCATTCAGGATCAATCAATAACGCCAAATCTGGCTGTGGCTCATTTCCACCATCCAATCGAATAGAAGGAGCATCCCCTACAATCGTTCCATCTGTCGCAATGTGATAGGTTGCAAGCCAAGCATTCAGCAAACTATGCGGCTGCCCGTGACTTCTCAATCGCAACGCGGCGGCAGACATATAAACGACTCCTTCAATTAATTCTGCTTTGCAATTTGCAGGCATTGCCTCATAGCGACGATCGAATTCATCCCGTGACAACCGATCGCCGTTTTCTAGGGGAGGCACTGTAGTTTGAATTGATTTTTTCAGGAGAGTCGTTTGAATCATTTCTTTTACTGGGACTTACTATCTAGACTATAATTTCAACAAAAATAGTTTTGTTCAGACCGTCAATTGTTTCATAAACCAATTCGCTGCGGCAGTATTTGTTTCTTCCGAAAGACGTTCCAAAGTTTGTTCTAGAAGGTCCATTGGGAGTCCTTCTAAGATTTTAGAAACGGCGATCGGTTCATACTGTCCCGACTCCATCAATCCAAATGCAAACAATCGCGCCCCTTTCACATCAATTACCCAATATTCAGAAATTCCCAAACTCGCATATAATCGCTTTTGTTCATCCAGATCCAAACTCAATGAAGTATCTGCTATTTCACCCACTAAATCAGGTACACGATGACGCTTAAGATCAATACGGCGAGGTTCACCTGATTTCCATTTAGGAATATCATCACCTTTATAAAGAACTAAATCCGGTGCACAGGCGTGGGTATCAGGCAAATCCATTAAGCAACGACCATAGGATTGGAAAACAATATCCGGGTGAAGAAACGCCCAACCAAAAAATATGGCAGTTATCAAATCGCTAAATCCAGAATGTCCCGGCCCTTCAGTTCCCATATCTGCCCACAGATGTCCTTTATAAAATGCAATTTTTCGCCAATCATCGGCTTCACTTTCTCGCAACATAATATAGTCATTCCAAGTTGCATCAGCTTTTTGGAATACTTTCGTGAGTGCGATCGGT
>JANXNM010000205.1 GCA_025354065.1 Synechococcales cyanobacterium 340R_concoct_173_sub
GAGATAATTATGGCTAAAGCTTACAGCTACGATTTCCGTCAGAAAGTGATTGAGTCAATTGAACTCAATGGCTTTAAGAAACAAGACGCCAGCGAGATGTTCAATATTAGTCGGAATACCATTAACCTCTGGTTTCAGCAGAAAGCGGCGACCGGTGATTTCCAAGCCAAGACGCGGTCCGCCAAATACGCATGGTGAGAAAATTACACACTGGTCTAGGTTTCGGGCCTTTGTCAAGGAGCATCACGACAAAACCCAAGCCGAGATGGCCGAGTTATGGGACGGACCGATTAGCGCTCGGACCATTTCACGGGCATTGGCGAAGATCGGGTTCACCCGTAAAAAAAACTACGGTTACCGCCAACGCAATGAAGCGCACCGGGAAAGATTCCGCCCGTTGCTCGGCGACCCCAAAGCCCCGCACCTAACCTACGTGGATGAATCGGGAATGGATGAGCGGGACGACTATGGGTAGGGCTGGTCTAGGGGTGAGCGAATTTATGCCCTGAAGTCGGGTCAACGTCTGGGCCGAGTAAATAGGATTGCAGGCGACCGGAACCAGCAATTAATTGCTCCCTCTACAATCACTGGAGCCTGTAACCGAGTCGTGTTTGAAATTTGGTTAGAGACTTGCCTGATTCCCATATTACGGGCCGGGGACTGGGTGGTAATCGACAATGCCACTTTCATCATGGGGGTCGGATTGCTGAACTCGTTGAAGCGGCTGGTTGCAAAGTCATCTACCTACCGCCCTATTCGCCCGACTTAAATCGGATTGAAAAATGCTGGGCTTGGTTGAAGAACCGCATCCATAAACAGTTATGCAACTCGGATAATTTGCGTCACGCCATGGAGACCGTTCTTAAACAAGCGACGTCCTAACATGGCTGCCCGTAGCCATATCAGCTTTAGATCGAAAGAAAAATAATCCCGATACAATTAATACTAATAGGATTGCCGATGCCTGATAACGGTCTAATGCCAAGCCACCTTGAGCCACAGGTTTATCCAGGAAATCACCCACAACAGCACCCATCGGTCGAGTCAAGATGAATGCTGCCCAAAATAGCGATGTTCGATTCACTTTGCTGAAGTAATACGTAATAGCAATTGCCGCCAACATGCCGCCAAAGACGATCGCCGCACCCGTGTATCCAAGCCCCAGACCTTTTCATCGGCAGTCCAATTACCCAGTGCCGTACCTAATGTTTGAGAAAACATAATCGTCACCCAGTAAAACATTTCGGACTGGGGTGAGTGGACGGTTTCGACCGCTACCGAGCCAAGAGTCCGATACCATAGCCATAGCGATCCCATTCATAAAGTGAACATAATCGTCGATCCACCTGCATAACCAATTCCTAGCGATCGATCGACAAAATCTGCCATTGTCGTGCCCACTGTGGTCGTCGCCACAATGGTGATCCAGTAGACGATCGGGTGGAACTGCTTTGCTAAAATCTGAACTGTGACTGCAATAGCAAAAATCGCCCCAAACACTACCGTGCTGATGAGATAGTTATGATCAAGGGCAGAGATGGATAAGGCATCGCCGCCAGTTTCACCTAAGGTTGTCGCCAAAATCTTGACCAGCCAAAAGGCTAAAGTTACTTCCGGGACCTTGCTCAGAAGCTCTTGCTGTTTTGTTGTGATTATATTTCTCCTGCCGATCAAGTTACGATTACGCGCCGATCGTAAAGTATCAATGTCAAGAACTCGAAAAGATCGAACAGATAGATTTCTATATTCTTTTCTAGTTCTCTTATTTGCCAACCTTATCAATCACAGATGACACGGAACCATTGCCCCATATGAATTGATAGCTTGAGCTTAGAATTCAACTATCAAAAATTTAGCAAGATTATATTTGAACTAAATTTTATATCTTTGAATCCATGGCCTTACCCTAAATCCTAATCATCAAGAACTCGGTAAGACGACTGATTAATCTGAACTATTTTAGGTTTGATGTCTTGTCAACTTCTTGACAATGTTGAGCTAAAGTTAAATTGAATATAAATCGAATGACTACTCATGAAAATTCCATTAATCCATTCTATTCACGGTACTGGTTCTGCTATATGGGGTAAATCATATTCAAATCCTTTCCAGGCGTAGGTTTCAGTAATTTTAGCCCAATCCCACAGAACTCTTGCTCAGACTACGTTTCATAGGTTCTTTCCATATAGCGGAACCAGTGCCCTTTCTTCGTAATGCCCAATTTGATTCTATGAATTTGATTTCACCTTAAACCATTGATCATAGAGCTGCTGATAGCCCTCATTTTCCTGTAATTTTAACAATGCACTATTAATTGCTTTTCGGTAAAGACTTCCATTAGCAAGTGCAACACCATAACTCTCATCTCTCAAGGATTCTCCAACAATTTGAACTAAACCTTTACCATCATGGGCCGCATAGTATCTCAGAACTGGACTGTCAAAAATAACAGCATCAACTTTTTCAGTTAATAAAGCCTCATAAGCCATTTCAATTTTGTCCACAGTCAATAGCGTTATTGATTTATTCTGTAAAAAATCCGCAGCAGTACTTTTGGCAAGAGTGACCGCCGATCGCCTCTTGAGATCATCCAGTCCCTTAATATCACCTTGAAGACTCTGAACAGTCATTCCGGTCGTTACAGTCGCTGTAAAATACGCAACAAATAATACTGCGACAAACATCCAAATCACAGCCATAATTCTTCCCAAGGCACCCTTTGGCATTTCTTCCGCTTGAGTGGCAAGAGTAGAAGCGGCCCACCAAGCCGCGATAAAAATACCAGGGAAATAAGATTCTGTAATCGGGCTATTCGGATGGCGACGTTCAAATAACCAAATAACATGAGATGCAATAACGACCATCAATAAGGCTAGACCAAATAATTGTAATAGAGTCGGTGAAAATAGATCGCGCAGTAAATTTGGAAGCATTCCTACTTTTTTAGGATTGCGGATGAGTATTTGCAATCCAGAATTGAACATAGGGTAAGAGAAATCTAGAGTTTCCTCTCGTTCTGCGGTGATCAAAATCGCTGCGATCGCAAGGTCTGCTTTATTTTCTCTTACAGCACTTAGCATTTCGGGAAGGGTCTGGTAGGTCCTAATTTTAGACTCAACCCCCATTTGAGTCGCAATTTTTTGCCATAATTCAATGCTAAATCCGGTCAAATTTCCTTCCTTCTCCATAACAAAAGGTGGAATGATTCGAGTAGCAACACGTAATACTTTTTGGGCACTGACGGTAGATATAGCAGGATTAGGAGGGGTTTGAGCAATCGCAGAATCTAGCTTGGGCTGGGCAATTGTCATTAGTCCTACCCAAAAGACGACCAATAATAAGATCCAATATGCTCTAATTTTTATATTTAATTTCATCATGTCATCCAAACTTTAAACAGATTCTAACGAAAATTTTAAATATGATACCTTAAGATTTTAATTGACTAAGTGTATGACGTTGGAAAAATGCCCAAGCAGTTTCACCTGCATCAAGATATTCAGAACTGCCGTAGTTCCCACCGGACCAAACATGTCCTGCACCTTTGAGCGCAACTAAACTCACTTCTGAAGCAGATTCACAGGTAACATAGTTTGATTCCTCAACCCGATCGTCATCCCGTTGTTTTATATTTAGTGTTGTCGTGCAATGGTTATGTTGTTGCCAAAAGTCAATCACATCGACGATCGGGGGAATCGATAAACCACGTCCGACACTAACCATAGGTGGACTCCCACCTTCCCAAGGAACGATGTCATCAGCGGTTCCATTAATCATCATCATGGAAACTGATGTGTGGGATTGGCAGTGATCTTGGAATTGTATGGGGAGTGAAGCTGCAACGGTTACAACTGCTGCAATACCATCAGGATTTTCGCAGGCTAGCTTTTGGGCCAAGATACCACCATTTGATAAACCAACGATGTAGATCCGTTGGGAGTCGATCGCAGATTTTATTTTGAGTTCAGTAATCAAATCGTGGATAAAGGTGACATTATTTTCTAACGATCGTCCAGATACATTCCATTTACCTTTCAGTGCATCCGGATAAGCAATGATAAAATTCGATCGATCGGCTAATTGATTAAGTCCGGTGTTATCCGCCATAGTTTTCCCTTTTCCTGCTGACTCATGAAGGGCAAGAACCAGAGGTCTGGGGCGATCGTTTTTGTCCGAAACGGGAGTATGCAAATAGTAGGTGCGATGTTCACCTTGATTTTCTAACTCTCCAAAAGAATCGATCGGGGTGGTCGCGGTTTTAGGAGAGACCATTTGCTGGGATAAAGCAGGCGATAGGGCGGGACGCATGAAGTAGATCTGAGAGCTGACCATTGCAGCACAGCAGAGAATCTGGAGTGGGGTATGGGGAACCAGATATTTTAGAAATATAAAATTGCGTGTGAATACGGGGAATCGCATGGTGAATTATTGAATGTCGCGAGATGAGATTTGTCCTATTTCTCACTCTATGAAACTCAATCTATATGACCTGGGTGAGACTATCTGACTGTGATTTGTGACTCTTGGAATAGTATGGATTTGTAACTGGATGTTGAGAATGCTACGGGGACATGGATTTGAAGCTCTGGCGGAACCACTGCCAAATCGTATTTTTTGTCTTTACCATTTCTGGTGCGGGAGAAGACGATGGTGTGAATAGTTGATCGGTATTATTGATAGGCAATAGGGCGATCGTCATTTCCCCATCGGTATAGTACCAATCTCCACCCCCATTACGTCCTTGGAATGTCGCCCCAACTCCAGTCACTTGATATTCGCCAATAACTTGTTGCACTTGCGTCAGATTTTGCAATACGGTATCTCGCTCTGCATCAATATCCGCCTCAATATGATGGGTGATTTGTCCTGTGAGATGGCTAACACCAGCACTCCGATCGAAAGTGGCCGATCCAACCCAAAGTAGGCGATTCGTTTCAGGATCGGGTTCCGATCGCCAGAAGCGCACATGATGTCGCTGTGTTGCACTGCTCCCCACAGGTTGCTCAAAGGCTAAATCTTGTTTGCGTCCATTGAGAAAGAGGCTACTCATGGGAGCGGTGGGGTAAGGATGCTTGAATAAAACGCTTTTAACAATACCAAGACTACTGCGAAATGTGACAGTATCCGCAGGTTGCCAACCGGCCTTGGACATGGCTTGAAGGATTTCATCCTGTGTTGCTACTAAGCCGACATTGATGGGATCTCCAGGAATACCATCTGCCGTTTGCGTGATTTTAGGAGAATGTTCAAGTTTAGGATTACGTTCATAGTGTCGCCATAGGGCAGGCAAAAGAATATAAGCCGTAATGTCATAGAGTCCAACAGCACTAATAAGAACGATCGCACTGCGCTTTACTACAGTAGATTTCAGAATAGTAGATTTCAAATCTGTTTTTAATTTACGATGCTTCATAGAATCCCTCTTCTTGCTTAGAAGAGATATAAAACGGGACACAGGCCTAAACATAAAAGAGTACATTAGCCTTAACTAAATGTACTCTAATAAGGTCGAGATTTAGTCCTATGGACCTTCTCCGCACTCGACTACGAAAAAAACTCATCGAAGTGACAAGCTAATCAACCACCCCGCCGCAAGCGGACGGGGTATGAGACAGCCACCTTTTAGATACTTCATTATCAATCAGATTATTGAGATTCTGATCAATTCCTATATTGAGCACTTGTTGAATCGCCTGACCGCCTGAAATTTGTGAAACCACGCCATCAACAATTGGATTTACTAGGTTATCAGCAATTATATCGATCGCTGCATCTAGTGTAAAGTTTCCAGCTTGTTTCACAAAATATTAGTCTGACATAATCCTATGCCCACCATGTAATAAAGTATGCAATAAAAATTTTAATCTTTGAATTATTGATGGCGATGAATGGTTCCACTGTAGGTTACCATTCCCGTAGCAGAATAATCATCATGGTCTAGACTGAAAACTTCAGCCACATCTTCCATGATAAACTGGAGTAAGTGTTGAGATGAGTGTAAAATGAGAGCAAGAATCTTCATGATAGAAAATCTCTTAAGAATGACTAACCAACGGTTCAGAAAGATTTATTTTGATGTGTTCTTTGCTGAAGTGACTACAGTTCATCAGGCTCAAATGACTAGAATAAGATTATCGATGGGAGAGATGTGATTAGCATTTGATGATTTACTTCACGATCGCTAGAAGAACTGAAAACACTAACTTTCATCAATTTATTTAACGCTTCAATATAGAGAAATTATTTGGCTTAATTATAGTCAGAACAAAAGTCCTATAGCTCTAGGGTGTCTCAAACTCTTGATTCATTACTGGGCGATCGGAAGAGAAAATGTAAACACAGTTCCTTTTCCCAGTTGGCTTTTGACTTCTAGATCGCTTCCATGCAGTTCTAGAAGTCGTTTAGTAATGGCTAGCCCAATGCCATTGCCCCCTGTATTGCTATTACGCGATGGATCTGCCCGCCAAAATCGCTCAAAGATTTTTGAAACATTTTCAGGCGCGATGCCAATGCCCGTATCCTCGATCGAAATCCAAAGCCGATCGTTTACCAACCCCGAGCGAATCGTAACCTGTCCCTTGGGAGTATAAGTAATGGCATTACTGATCAGATTAATCAAGATTTGCTTGAGCCGATCGCAATCTGCATATGCCAACGGTAAATCCATTGCAATATCTAGTACTAGCTGACACTGGGCTTCCAGACTGGCGATGGTGAAAGTAGTCACAATACCTTTGAGTAAACGTGGTAAATCGATCGGTTCTAACTGCAAGGGTAAATAGCCATCTTCAACGCGAGAAAGTTCGAGGACATCATTCACCAAGCCAATGAGACGTGAGGTTTCCTGCTGCATTTGTACTTGGATATCAGGCGAAAACTTCGTCATGCCTGCATCAATCATTTCCAAATAACCGTGAATTACGGTAATGGGCGATCGTAATTCATGGGCAAGGTCACTCGTCAACTCTCGTCTACGTTGCTCAACACCTTGTAAACTCTCCGCCATCAAGTTAAATTGATTTCCCAATCGGTTCAATTCAGGAATAGGAATATAAGGAACTCTTGCATCTAGATCTCCTGCCGTAAATGATTGAACCGCCCGCTCAATCCGTTGTAGGGGTTTGATAATAATCCGACTCGTTAAAATACTGACAATAATGACACTAATTAATCCAAAGAATGCTGCAACAAATTCATCTCGAAAATTGAGGTTAAAAAGCCGACTCGAAAACGAAAAGAAAGTCACACCGACGATCGTAGTCAATCCATGGGAGGACAAAAGTCGAAATTTCAAACTAAGGGGATAAGAAGTCATGATGAAGTTTCGCTCGAATCCAAAAAACTATACCCAATGCCGGGAACGGTATGGATAAATTGTAATTTGTCAAAGCGATCGGTGCTACAAAGCTTCTGGCGCAAGCGTTTAATATAAGAATCAACAATCCGATCGTCCCCACCAAAATCATTTCCCCAGACAGTATCGAGAAGCTGCAATCGACTCCAGACCCGGCCTGGTCTCTGTGCCATCGTCGCGAGTAGATTGAATTCTAACGTGGTGAATTTAACTCCTTCACGATCGCCGTTGGGTAATTTGAGATGAACCGATCGGGTCTCTTTATTAATCTCAAGATGGGTTGTTTCAAAATAATAATCAACTCCAGGACTCTGACTGCGTAGTTCGCGCCGTAGCAGTGCTCGCAGCCGAACTGTAAGCTCCACAGGGTTAAAAGGCTTGGCCATATAATCATCAGCGCCCGTCGAGAACCCGATAATCCGATCGATTTCCTCCGTTTTCCCCGTTAACATCATGATATAGGGGTCTTTTTGTCCGAGTTTGCTAGATTGTCGAATGTGTGTACAGACATCCAACCCATTCATTCCCGGTAGCATCAAATCTAGAATCACGACATCGGGTTGAAATTGCCGAAATGCATCAACTCCGGCTTTCCCATCATGAACCACCTGACAATGATGTCCTTCACTCTGAATGCAGGTCCGAATCATTGCCGCAATATTGACTTCATCTTCAACGATCAGCACCGTTACCATAGATTTTGCCAAATTAGAATCTTACTTCTGATATTACGCCGGACATTTTTGATTTTTTCTATCATTGTGTCAAAAATTTACAATTTACATTCACGCAGTCATATCTTTTATAGCAATAATCTCTTCGTAGTCATAGCGGCTATCTATGATTATATATAGCTTTTTTAATATAAGTTCTTTAAGTGGAGTTTGACTTCTCTATATGTTCTCCATAACCCCCAATCCGAGTCATTGGAGACTCTCTACCCATATTACCAATCTTCTCCGTCAAGATCTCAAGCTATTAGTCTATTTAGACCGAGAGCGATGCAAACCGAGGTTTTCAATTAATTATTCTCCCCAACACATTGAAGTGTTTTACGATCACAAACTTTGTATTCAAATGGATAAGAATGAAGTTCTTATGCTTCAGTCGTTCTCTAGGGGGCAGATGCCTCAAGTGATTGAAATATTTTTCGATCGAGAGTTGGCAATGTTCTTGATCGATAGCGAAATTGTTGTCGATCGAATTGCACAGAATCAAACTATCAATCGAATTTTATACAGTCATATTTTAGAGCCGATTTTAGACTGAATGTCTTTGTATGATGAATGACGAATATTTGTAATTGTTTGGTTTGTGAGGAGTAGAGTGATAAATCCAGTTTCTCGGTTACGGCAGGGCAAACGCTTACTGCAACCCTACAAGTTTCAGCAATTTTCCGTTCATTCAGGGAAGCGGCTATTACTATTTTTGTCTTTGATTGCAGCGTTGAGTTTTAGTTTGGGGGCGGCCCTAGTAATTGCATTAAATGCTCAGATCTTCAATCATTCCAGAAAGACGACTGAAAAGATAGTGACAACCCCCATTCTTTCGGCGATTCCGAATCAACTTACACGCCCAGTGAACCTACTCGTTCTGGGAATTGATCAATCCCGATCACTCCAGAAGTCTGAAAATAAATCAGAAACGGCCTTAGACGGTAACAGCGATACCATGCTTCTAGTCAGATTTGATCCTAGTTCTAGCAAAGCGACGGTGCTATCGATTCCTCGCGACACAAAAGTTCCCTTAATAGGCAGTGAAACGCAAAAAATTAATGATGCCAATGTTCTTGGCGGTCCGCCCATGGCTGCTCGAACGGTGAGTGAGTTACTCGAAGGAATTGCGATCGATCGCTATGTCCGTCTAGATACTCAAGCGTTGATTCATCTGGTTGATATTTTGGGTGGAGTTGATATTAATGTTCCTGCGGCGATGCATTACCGCGATCGGACCCAAGGATTAACAATTGATTTTCGACCTGGACTTCAACATTTATCGGGTCAACATTTGGAAGAGTATGTCCGATTTCGGAATGATGGTATGGGTGATATTGGACGAGTGCAGCGTCAACAAGGTGTTCTGAAAGCATTACTCCATAGTCTCGTTGTGCCCACTGCTTGGGTTAAACTGCCTCAGTTGCTTCGAGTGACCCAAGATAGTGTAGATACGAATTTATCAGTAGAAGAATTGCTAGTGCTGTTGAATTTTCTGAAGGATTATCAGGAAAAACGATTGAAAACGGTTATGTTACCCGGACGATTTAGTACGCCGGATGAGTATGATTATAGTTATTGGATTCCTGATGAAGATAAAATTCATCGTTTTCTATCACAAGACTTTTCGCAGCTATAATTTCTAGTATGTGTTCTGCTCAATGATTTAAATCATCAATGATATTTACGGATTAGACTAGGGGCTTATTATGCGGAAAATAGTTAAAAATGATGCATTGTCAGTCAATGCGATCGCTGGATCTTACGTTGTTTTACTTGGAATTAACCTGACAAAAACAGCAGGTAAAGGTGTTCTGGGGTTTGCGATCGAACGAATTGACCATACCGAAAATGAGCGGTATTGGTTGAAAGGATTAAAAACCTTTGAAGAAACAGATCCCGATCGGTTTGTCAGCATTCCAATGTCCACCCTAGAGCATCCCGTACAGTCTTTTCAGTGGGGTGACTATACCGCAAAACCCCATCACGACTATACCTATCGCATCGTTGCCATGATGGGCAAACCGAAAAATTTAGTCCAAGGGACAACGGTTGAAGTTCAGATGCAGACTGAAAATGAAGAGGTTGGAACCCACTCTGTTTACTTCAATCGCGGTGTTGCAGGTTCTCAAGCCTATGCAAATAAATTTAAAAATTTGCCGCCCGATCAAGTGCCGGATCACAAAGCATTAGATTGGCTTTCGCGAGGTCTAGTCGAAGCTATGCTTGCATTTATCGCTCAAGCCAAAGGTAAGCGCTATTCGTTAACGGGCAGCACTCTATGAATTTCAGCATCAGCCCGTTCTTGCAGCCTTTAAATCTGCTCATGATACGGACGCAGATGTCAAAATTGTGTTTGATGCTCGTCCGAATTCCCAGGATTATCCTGATAAAGCCAATCGAGCTGCGATCGAAGCAGCAGGAATTGCCGATTTAACGATTCCTCGTACCGCATCACCCAGTTTCATTTCCCATAATAAATTCATTGTCTTACTCGATAAAGGCAAACCAATTCAAGTTTGGACGGGATCGACAAATATCACAGAAGGTGGAATTTTTGGGCATTCAAATTTAGGACATATTGTCCGTGATGAATCGATCGCGGCTTCTTATTTTGCCTACTGGGAACAGTTAAGTGCTGACCCAGAAGCGGCAAAATTGCGACCTTGGAATGACAAAAATACACCAACCCCCAAGGCTGAACCCAAGCCCAATTCCATTGCGACGGTATTTAGTCCACGATCGTCCGTAGATGCCTTACAGTGGTATGCCGATCGCATGGCTGCAACCAATTCTGCTGTATTTTTTACTGCTGCATTTGGGGTCGATAAACTATTCCAATCTGTTCTAGAAAAGGATGGTAATTTTCTACGATATATGTTGTTGGAAAAAACTGATGGTAGTGTTGATGTCTTGAAGCGCAATCCTGAAAATTATATTTCAGTGGGGGCGATTGACGATCAGCCCCTTGGCCACTATTTACAAGAGCGGCTTACGGGGTTGAATGATCATGTGAAATATATTCACACCAAATATATGTTAGTTGATCCCTTAAGCGACAATCCGTTGGTCATTTCTGGCTCTGCTAATTTTAGTGATGCTTCAACGAAGAACAATGATGAAAATATGTTGGTGATTCAAGGAGATACTCGCGTTGCGGATATCTACCTGTGCGAATTTATGCGGTTATTTAATCATTTTTATACTCGGGATTTGATGAATCAGAAAGTCGGCAATTCAGACTCAACGCAGCCAGATCAAATGACAATGCCAACGACTACAAGTAAACCCAAAAAATCTGGGGACAAAACAGCAGAAAAACCGATCGCTAAAACACCAGATTCAACTATTACATCATCAAGTCCAGCCATTTCTAAATCTAGTGGTGGCTCCATCTATCTAGTACCAGATGATTCTTGGCAAGATGAATATTTTAAGAGTGATTCGCCTAAACAGAAAGAACGACTTTACTTTGCTGGTAAATAGTTTTTATCGGGTGTCCAGTTTTCCAGAATTTGATACGTCTACTAGTTGATTAATTGTTGAGTGTTTCATGTTACTTTCTCTTCTTGCGAATTCTGCTTGTTCTAGTGATATTGATTTGGGATTTATTGAACTGGGTTGGTTTAAGGTTTTTATCTTAGGCATTGTTCAAGGGATTACTGAACTCCTGCCAATTAGTAGCACTGCGCATATGCGAATTGCTCCTAGTCTTTTGGGATGGAAAGATCCCGGAACGGCGTTTAGCGCAGCCATGCAGCTTGCCAGCGTGACTGCGGTGATCTCTTATTTCTGGAAAGATATCAAAAGTCTATCCGGGGCCACAGTGCGGGCGATCGCACAGCAGGATTACCGCGATCGAGATTTTCGGTTGGCGATTGGCCTGCTGGTGGGAACGCTGCCCATTATTGCTGGTGGATTGCTATTCAAAAAATCGCTGAATGCTTGTAATTCACCATTCCGGACCTTAACAGTAATTGGGATCGCCTCGATCGTCATGTCATTACTGCTGGCGATTGCGGAGAAGGTGGGAAATCGGCAGCGATCGTTTAATCAGCTTTCACTTCAGGATGGACTGTGGGTCGGCTTAGCTCAGGTATTGGCGATAATTCCAGGAGTCTCGCGATCGGGATCTACTCTGACGATGGGACTGTTTCTCGGCATGGAACGAGAGACCGCAGCAAAGTTCTCATTCCTATTAGGATTACCCGCTATTATTCTGGCGGGATCTGTGGAGCTACACACGCTCATGACGGCAGGACTGAATGCAGAGGGCTGGGGAATTTTGTTGGTCGGATTAGTGACGGCAAGTATTTCTGCATTTGCAGCAATTTATGGATTGTTACATTATTTGGAGAAGCGATCGACTTGGATTTTTGTTTGGTACCGTTTGTTAATGGGGATTTATTTATTAATCGGCGTGAATGCTGGATTTTTACAAAATTAATAGCTAGATTCATTGTTTTCTAACGATGATGTAATGAAATATCCCAATGTTCGATTTCGGTTACTCCTCTCTATTCTTTTAGCTGGAATTGTGGCAATAGCTTTGCCGAGGTGGATATCACCATCAACCAACATGCTTTGTGTCGGTGATACAGGGATGATTTGCTTTTTGCTTTTGACTTGGAGGGCAATGGTAATCGCAACCCCACAAGTCATGCGTAACTATGCTCAGAAGGAAGATGTTGGACACTTTATCATTCTTGGCTTAGTCCTTGGTTCTGCGCTTTTGAGCTTCATGGCTTTAGGTTATTTGCTGAAAACGACCAAGGGGTTAGTTGGATTAGCATTAATCGTGCATTTAGGCTTATCGATCGCAACCATCCTGATTGCTTGGTCCTTGGTCCATACTATCTTTGCTTTACACTATGCGAGGGGCTACTATCGAGATTAGAATACTCGTCTCAAAGATTGTCAAGTGAATGGATTGATGTTTCCTAATGAAGAAGAACCCGACTATTGGGATTTTATGTATTTTTCTTTTATTATTGGTATGACTGGACAGGTTTCTGATGTTTCAATTACATCCCGGAGACTTCGTAAACTGGCGCTGTTTCATGGTGTGTTATCCTTCTTCTTCAAATACCGCAATTCTCCCCATGAGCATCAATATTATTGCAGGTCTTATTTAAGGTATTTCCTATGACCATGACTTTAATTACCACCGATCGTTATTCTAGTGATTTGAATTTAGTAAGTGCAGCCCAAGCAGCGATCGATAGCTTTGAGCAGTCTCCAAAATCAGGGGTCTGGCCCTTTTTACAGAAGACCAATATCATTCGAGATATGCGAATTCGGATTGCTGATCCATTTCAAGTGAATCAAGGTGGACAGCCATTTTGTGGTCCTGCTGCTGTTTTAGTTGAACTGATTCGACGTAATCCTGTTCGTTATGTCAAAATCTGTCAGCAACTATTTGAAACTGGGATAATTTCTGGAACGACTCAAACCATTTCTGCTGATGCTATTCTTCGGCAAAATAGTCGAGGTGATCTGCGTATGGAACAGGCAGACTGGATGGTTTTGGCAACTCTTCGAGAAGCGGCAAATCTACTGTTTCCTGTGGAACCCAATGCCCCTCCCCTTCTGCGTAATATGGCTGGAATGACGAAACCTTGGGAAATTATAGGTTGGTGTATTCAGATCCTTGGGTATTCGCAAGTTCAACAGATTAATGTATTTTTGATGCAGAACCAGAATGTTTTGCGATCGATCGATACTGTTCTTCAAGCTGGAGGGGTCGCATTTGCGCTGATTACCGCAGAAGGTTTATTAGAGGATAAGGTTTCATTACCACTCCCTTCTCACTGGATTTCTTTACTAGGAAATGTGCAGAAAAACAATAATTTAGTAAGCTTCGATCTGTATACTTGGTCTCAAAAGCAACATTTGGAAGTAGATATCGAGAAATTTAAAAAGTACTTTTGGGTTTGTATTACTGCACTTCCTATTTCAGATCTCCCCTTAACTCAAGCTCAAACCTAAGGCTCACTTCTTGGATCTGAAAGCAGCATTGTAAAAGTTATTCGTGCGATCGGTAATCAAATTAAACGATTACTTGGAAGGAATTAATGACAGTCAAGAAAAGCTCAGCCTTTTGCGATCGTTAAACGATTGCTTAATGTGGACGGATAATCTAAGAGGGATAATGGGTTGATTACGTAATCATTAGGAATTGGTTACGAATTGAATCAATTTTATATTTTTTTAGGGTATTACCCCATTGGGAAGGGCTTTCAGGTAGTGGTCTAAATCTGTTGATCCTTAATTCAAAATTCCAAGTCAGAATTTTATTTCAAAATTGTAATCAACAGATTTGGCGCACTACTGATTTTAGCTCCTGCGGCTTAGACAGCACTGACGTTAACATAACGTGAGTTCGGGTTAAGGAAAGAAGAAAAAAGGGGGCAAAACAGATAATCTGGAGGTACCAACCAACCAAAATCTGGATTACCATATGCCTAGTCTAGAAGAACTCTTCTGTTCCGTCGACGATTTCTGTCAAATCTTTGAACCGCAATGGCAGAGATAATAGACCTCCTGCGAAAGTATCATGAAATCGTCTGTTTTAAAGATAAACTAAGCTCATAATTGTAAATCCCTGCAATTAAATTTAACCTTAATCCAAATCTCCTTCTCCTGTTTCGATACCTAGAAGAGAGTATTCTGAAT
>JANXNM010000211.1 GCA_025354065.1 Synechococcales cyanobacterium 340R_concoct_173_sub
AAGTCCTCACTAAAATAGAGTTGAATTTGGCTTTTAGTCGGCTTCCCTTTTCGAGAAAAATGGCTGCTTATCCGATCCAGATCGCCCTCTTCCAGCATTCCTTCAATAGTTAAGCCCTTGAGTGATGAATCAACGTCACCAAGCGTGTAGGCGCGCTCAGGAGTAAAGCCCCAGTTATCGCGATAATCTTGAACAGCCCTTTTTCCTGGCGTGTCGTCATCGCAACACAATACAAAATTCACACCCCAGCCAAGTAATATTCCCACCAATTCATCTAAATGATCTGCGCCTCTCGTAGGAATAATCGCGTAATCTCCAGAGAGTTGGGTAGTCTTCAGACCATGAGATAAAATAAGATAGTCGCCCTTTCCCTCAACCAAAACGCTGGGCCTCAGGGAATCCAAATTGCTTGGGACTACCTGCAATCTATCTAATACGGGCTGAAAATATGTGGTTTTGTCAGGATTTAACCCAACAAAATTGCGATACCGCAAGACACTCACATCCGTATGGCGCGAAGCTACAATCATATTTCGTCTAAGGTCGTCATACTCCATCGCCGCATTTGAAATTATAAATGCCTGATCTAGCCAGATAGGATTTATCATATAATGGCTATGAGTGGAGTACATAATTTGATTGCCATTACTGGCTATTTTAGGAAAGCTTTCAAGTAACTGAGATTGCGCGCCAGCGTGTAAGTTCGATGCAGGTTCATCTAGCAAGAATAGAGTCTTCTTCGAATCGTAATCACGGGCGCGATACAAAGTAAACAATAGAAAAGAGAAAAACCACCTAAATCCTGTTGATCGTTCTTCAATGTCGTAGGTTTCAGTTCCGTCCCTAACGGTAAATTGTACATATACGCGTGGCGTATCGTCAGAGTGTTTGTCGACACCAAGCTTTAGGCGAATTGCACGATCGCCCTTTGCGCCGCCAAAAATCTTCGTCCAGTTGTCCAACACGGTCTCAGAAAGATGATGAGACATCTGGTTAATAGCAGACTCGACTTGCTGTTGTCTGTTGTTGGACAAAGAGAAAAGACCCAAAAATATCTCACCGGGGGTTTCAGGTGTAGTAATTCTCTCAACTAGCGCTTTCTTTACATCAATTGGTGTTGGTGTGGCTCTTCCCACATTTTCGACAATTGTCCGATACAGCTTGTCGGACGGCGCCTCCTTCCCAACTGGATTAAGTACAATCCTGTCCGGCATATCAAATAGAAATGTAGGAAAATAGACGATTTCGGGCAGGTACGCGTTGATAAGCGCGCAAAATGCAGACCAGCAAGTGCCGGTGATGTCGACATCGGTAAATTTTCGGGCGCCTTTTTTCTTTTCGAGCATCCCGAATGCAAAAAGATTTAATCGCTCCGTTTGATCTCCGTTTAGAAACCTGTATCCGCGAGTTATAACAAATTGATCCGGAACAGAATCTGGATCAATTTTCGAGCCGCTTTGCCTTTG
>JANXNM010000213.1 GCA_025354065.1 Synechococcales cyanobacterium 340R_concoct_173_sub
TCATCGGGACGACCACCGCCAGATTGTGCCATAGCATTGGCTTGGGCCAGCAACGACTCATCTTGTGAAAGAGGTGAATCGGGGGAGGTCGATCGCGGATTGGTTGGGGAAACAGGATAATTGTCTTGAGATTTAAGCCCCGCAGACCAGCTTTTGATTTGGGCTTGGGCTTGGTTATGAAGCGGACGACCGGATTGAATTTGTCGGGCCAGATCGATCGCATTTTGAATACTGGTTTGATCGCCCGCCGCCGCGATCGCATTCGCTTGATCTAATATGTTTTGGTCTTGGTCGGTTTGTAATTGAGTATTATTTTTATCGATGAACGCACGGGCTTCTTTGTACTTAGGATTAGAAAATTCAATCATTCCCGCTTCTGCGATCGCTGCCTGCAATGCACCAGGACTCCCGGATCTCGCTAAATCACGGGCACGATCGAGCTGGGCAATGTCTCGGGCTTCTGCTTTCCATCGGGCTGCTAGCCTTTGGGCACGATCGTATAATGGTCGCCCACCCGGAATTCGTTCTGCTTGAGAAATCGCATCTTCAATTTCAATCAATTGACCTTTACTTGCTTTTGATTGAGCATTTACTAATGCAATGAAATCATCCACATCTTGTTTGACCTTAATGCCATCTGGAATCCTATTGGCAATACTCGATGCTTCCTCAAAGGCTCCCCGATCGGCTGCATTTTCGGCTAAGGTCATCAGCCGTTGGCCAATGCGAGGCTTCATGTCTTGGGCATCTTTATAGATAGCACTTTTTTCGGGAATGCTCTCCAGACCTTTGAATGCTTTGACTAATTCATCAGCATTGCCATTCTCAATGGCACGATCGGCTGAGGCTAATTTAGTAATTTCATCTTTAGCCGTCGTAATTTGTTCACCAATTTCGGTATAGCGCTGAGTTTGCCAATAGGAATTGTCAATAGCCAGCAATTTGGTCGCTTCATTAAATGCATCTTTCCAATTGCGCTTTGATAAAAACTTATCAACCTTCGCAACAATATCCTCGGCTTCCTTCCAAACTCTTTTCCAAGTCGCAATGCGTTCTTCAACTTGCTTTGCGGCGGCAGCATGGGACGGAATTTTCTTTGCGGCGGCGATCGCTTCGTCTAGTTTTCCAGTATTAAATTTGTCCTGTGCTAAATCTAATAAATCATTCGACCAGTCTTCAATCCAACGGCTTGCTTCTTGATATAGTGGATGATCCTTTGGCAATCCATTCACCAATTCAATCGCCTCAATCAAATCTGGCACTGTACGTTTGCCCGCCGCAATTTGGGCACAATGCAGACGGATTGAAGCCGTGGCTAAGGGCCAAAAAATGGATGGACAATTTGGGATGGCGGGGAGCTTAAGAATAAATGCGATCGAGACCGTCGTGATGCTGGTGGTGAGGATTAAGCCTGCAATGGTGACAAATCGCCAGTCTAGAACAACTTGTTTTAAACGAGATAATCGGGATAAGCTCGTAGATTTTGGCTGCGTAGGTTTGGGAGATTTAGAATTTGTGATGTCGCGTTTGACAACCATAGCGCTGGGGTATGACGGAGTGAAGATGCCGAATTGAATGTGAATAGACTATCGGTCTAGACTAGTTAGGATTGACTGTAAGCTTACTCTTCAATCTGAAAAACGCCAAATTTTTGTCAAGAATTAATAGCTTAGCCTAACCTCAGATTCGATCGTAAATCAACAACCCACTAACCTATCTAATTCTCTTCCAATACTATCTGATTGAGATCTCGCCGAAAAATGTCACTGTAGCGTGTGAGTTTTCGGCGAGAATTAAGGCCAAACGCTTGAAATACTTAGGAAATAAAGCTCAAGCCAAACTGTCGGGATGGATGGGCACGAGATTGCCTTCATTCGTCAACCCTAGAAAGATTTCTTGGCCGATTTGGATGGTTTTGCCGGATAACGAACAATGTTCCGATCGTTCAGCTTTAGCGTTGATGGTGGCGCGGATATCGGTGGAGGTGAGGCTCGGAAGGAAGTCTTGCGATCGTTGTTGGACAAAATTCCAAAGGACATCTCTGATAAGTGCCTGATAGCCTTGACTGCCTGAAAGTCCCTTTAGTCGTTCTTTTAGCTCCCGTTCTAGGCGAATGCTGGTGACTTCCATGTCAGTGGTGGAAATTCGGGTGAGGGCATGCATGGTGGAGTGCTCCGGTGGTTTACGATTGTGTATTACGAGTGTAGTGTTTTATTTGTAATCTGTCGAAGTTTTGTACTACATTTCTAGGTTTTTAATCATTTGCAGGAGTTGGGTCCGATCGATTTTGCCTTGAGCATTGCGGGGAAGTTGGGGAAGTTGAATCCATTGTTTTGGGTATTGGTGAAGGGATCCCGCCCAAATCCCCTTGGTAAGGAAGGAGCATGAGGGTGTCAAAAGGTCTTTACCGACCCACACGGCTACAACTCGCTGGCCCCAGATTTCATCGTGCAGCCCAATGACACACACATCCTGGACTAATCCTGTAGCACGGATCAGAGCTTCAACTGCACTGGGATAGACATTTTCTCCGCCTGTGATGATTTTGTCAGTGCTGCGTCCGATGATATGAAGGTGGCCGTCTGGATCGAGATAGCCGAGGTCGTCGGGGCAAATATTTAGAACACCGACCATTTGAGACTTGGATTGGATTTGAATTTGGCCAATTTGATTGGAGGGACAAATCTCGTTTCGATCGTTGAGGATTTGGATTTTTACGTGGGGGAGCGGTTTTCCGACGTTAGTTTGACCTGCGAGAAATTCGCTTGGCAGTAATGTTGTGACTTGGGAAGCGGTTTCGGTCATACCATAGGTGAGGGCGATCGGTAAACCTTTTTGTCGGGCGATCGTTAGCAAACTTTCCCAAGTCGGTGCGCCGCCTAGAAGAATGGTTTTGAATTGCTTGAGTTTTTGTTGATTGATCAGGCGTTGTAATTGGGTGGGAACCAGAGAAATAAAGAATGATTCCAATTCAATGTCGGGAAAGTTCCCCTGTTCAAGTTGTTTCCAATCCCAACTGATGAATTGACCATTTGTTAGGTACGATCGTAAATATTGCATTAATCCACTCACATGATGCAATGGCAAGGTACAGAATGAGTTAATTTGATTGACATTAAAATGTTTTTGCATTCCGTATACAGATGCACTGAGGGTTTCCCATGTATGAGTTGCAAATTTCAGTTTTCCTGATGTCCCACCTGTTGGAATATGAATATACGACTTAGTAGCTGTATTTGCTTGAATATTTACTTGAATGCTAATTTCAAACTGTTCTAACTCCGATCGTCCCCATAGTGGATTCCCAAAAAAAATTGATCGATTTTCTACGATCGCTTTCCAAAATTTCACTAAAAATGTGCCCGCATCAGATTCTAAAATCCCAACGGGTTCGACCATTGTTTGATCAAATGTTTGGTCAAAGAAACGATCGGTGCCATATCCCAAGGCTCGTCCTGTTCCAAATTCTTGGGCTAACTCTTGAGCTAATTGCAACCCGGCCATACGTCCGATCGCAGTTTCAAACACTGACGAAAATACTAAATCTAATTTATGAGTTTTACAAAATTCTCGTAATTGGGAGGGTGCGCCTGCGATCGCGGGTTTCACAACAAAAATTCCGCGCCAACCCCGATTGTAACAATCTTCGAGTTGAGTATAAGTAGCAATAGATTCATCCAACGCGATCGGGGTTTTGTAATGCTGATTGAGTTGCACCATTGAATCAAGTTCATGAATGCCTAAAGGTTGTTCTAGATATTCAATTTTTGAAGTAATGCGATCGCATTGTTCAAGCCATTGTTTTGCTTGTGTTAAATTCAGTCCCGCATTAGCATCCAGTCGCAAAGTTGCATCATCAGGAAGAACTTCGCAAAGTTGTTTAAAAATCTCAAGTTCTAATGTAATATCTGCGACTCCAATTTTCCATTTAAACGATCGGGTTCCCTGTAAATATAATAGGTTCCATTCGTCTAAAGCTTTGGCTCCGGCGGGTAATAAGCCAGCGATCGATCTCCCTAAATCTCCCTTAGTAAGGGGGACTATGAGAGGAGTAAGGGAGGCTAAGAGGGATCCTGCCATCTCAAAGGCAAACTGACAACAGGTATAGTTTTCTGGAATCTGTAACGTATCAAACTCATCTCCTAACGATCGGCAAAATGCGATCGCTTCAGCTAATGTTTCTGTCCCAAATTCGGGCAATGGGGCAATTTCTCCCAATCGCACCATGCCATTATCATTTGTTATTGCGATCAAAATCCCCGATCGGATCGACCATTCCCCGTGGGCCGTCACAAAGGGTTTTACAAATTTTCTTGCATAGGTCTGAAATGCAAACTTAACCATTTAAAACTTAACCACTTAGTTCTCTTTCCAAAGTTGCGGTTGAACAAATTTATGTACATCCACAATCACATCAGCCCATCCCTGTGATAACGAGTCTAAAATCCGATCGCCCTTCTCCTTTGTCGCCACTGTTGCATCCCCAATCACACCGCTTTTACTAATATCGCGGGTCGTCCAAGGAATTGATAAGTTACGTTCTAATGTCAACAAACTATCTTCCGGTAAACCGTGAGGATATTCACACACCAACCGATCGGTCCTTACCTGTTCCGGCAAAATCGCCATCATCAAACTTGTTTCGGCATCTCCCGCGTGAATTCCTAATAGCGCTTCTTTTTCAGTCATCAATTGCTTAGTAATATGGGGAACTCGCCAAGTAAAAAAGGGAAATACTTCAAAATCTTCAAATTTCACATGCAAATCCCGCGCCACAATATCGATAATCTGCGGCTGTCCACCATGGGAATTCATCAACACCCATTTACGAAACCCTGCACGGTACAAGCTTTCCCCCGTTTCCATTAATACCCGAATCATCGTTTCTGCTGAAATGCTAATGGTTCCAGGAAAATGCCAATGTTCATTAGATTTGCCATAGTAAATCGACGGCATCACAAAGGCTGGAATACTCGCATCTAATCGTTCTAAGGCTTTACCGATAACAGCCAACCCGATCGCACTATCCACCGCCAAGGGCAAATGAGGACCATGCTGTTCTATTGCACCGACAGGTTGAATGATCACAACTTTTGACTTATCCGGCATATCGCGAATATCAGTCCAAGTCAGGTATGGGAAAAAACGATCGGGTGGAATGAAATTATGCATCATAGTCTTGTGGATTCCAGCTTGGACTGTCGATGGAGTAATGTCATCATATCTTGTAATTTGGAAAATTTTGACGAATCAATTTCCTTAATTATAGTAATATTGTTGTGAATTACTTAACCCTTTCAACTGAAGTACCCAAGTCACAGATCAAATTACAACTCAAAATCCTATGAATGATGTAATTTTCCATGGTTTTAACTGGAAGTATCAAGATCTAATTCGCGAGGTCAAACAAATCAGTGATTTAGGCTATGGTGCAATCTTAATTCCGCCATTGCTATACTCAGATACTAATGGCGATCAATGGTGGCAACGGTATCAACCTAAAGATTATCGAGTGCTGTTGTCGTACTTAGGTGGAAAAAAGGATCTCCAACAATTGATCGATCTCTGTCATCAAATGACTCCACCCCTCAAGGTCTATGCCGATCTAGTCCTTAACCATATGGCGAATGAAAATCGAGAAGATCATTATAATTTTCCAGGTAAAGCGGAACTTGAGAACTACAAAAATAACCCTGAATTATTTGAAGAAAATCGCTTATATGGCGATCTGAGCGAGGGATTGTTCTCAATTGATGACTTTAACCGATATGGAGATATTATCGATTGGTCGAGTCGCAATGAGGTGCAGTATCAAGATCTCTCAGGATTGCCAGATTTAAAAGACACGCCCTGGGTGCTATCACAACAGCAGAAAATGTTTAATGCTTTGATGGCGATGGGGTTTGATGGATTTCGGATCGATGCGATCAAACATGTTACCGAGCGTATGATCGATAATCTTGCTGATAGTACAGAGATCTCTAATAAGTTTCTGTTTGGCGAAGTTTTGACAGGTAGCGATCGAGATGAAGACATTTTCTTAGCGCCCTTTCTCAGAGAAACCTGGATTTCTGCCTATGATTTTCCACTCTTTACAACCATTCGGAATGCATTCAATTTTAGGGGTTCCTTAAAGAATCTATCTCGGCCTGAAAACGATAATAATGCCTTGCCTTGGAATCGATCTGTTACCTTCGTTGTCAATCACGATATTCCTTACAATGAGGGCTTCCGTAATTGGTTACTCGATCGCCAAAGTGAACATTTAGCCTATGCCTATATCTTAGGAAAAGATGGCGGTGTTCCATTGGTTTTCTGTGATAATAATGAATCTGTAGGTCAGCATCCCGAAGATAAAGGACGATGGGCGAACATTCTCGATCGTTCAGATCTTAAAGCTATGATTCGGTTTCATAATGCTGTTCATGGACAACCCATGGCGATATTGTATGAAAGTGATATAGTCTTAGTCTTCCGTCGTGGTAATTTGGGAATTGTCGCCATTAATAAGAGTACAAGTGAACAATGGGTTGACTTTACAACTTGGGGCTTGATCAATCCAGGGAACTATCGCGATGTCATTCATAAGTATCCAATGAAGCTATCGGGCGATCGGTTTAGCCTTTATATTCCACCTAGAACGGCTCAAATGTGGTTAGCTGAATAGCAAATTTTAAAATCGGAGCAATTGGATTGCTATTACGCCAAACTATTGCTTCGAGCTAATACACTAGCAACCTTACATCTGCTTCAAATATGCTTCATATCCCAAAGAATTCAATTTTTCTTGTTTCTCCATCACCATCGATCGCAGAGACTCTTGATAGGCCAACACCTGATCTAATAGCGCTGCATTATGATTGGCTAGCATTCTAATCGCTAACAATCCAGCATTTTTCGCATTGCCGATCGCCACTGTTGCCACCGGAATTCCCCCCGGCATTTGCACAATTGAATACAATGAATCCACACCACTCAGCGCCTTAGTTTGGACCGGAACCCCCACAACAGGCAAGGGCGTAAGTGATGCAACCATTCCGGGTAAATGCGCTGCACCCCCTGCTCCCGCAATAATTACTTTCAATCCGCGCACATGAGCTGTTTTTGCATACTCCACCATCCGATCGGGCGTGCGATGGGCTGACACAATCTCGACTTCACACTCAATCCCAAACTCCGCACAAACCACGATCGCCTCTCGCATCGTCGGCAAATCCGAATCGCTGCCCATAATAATGCCGATGAGTGGAGTGTTCATGGGATTCGTCCTTTGTGATTAGAGAAATACAACAGCTACCACCTTAAAATGGAACCTGATGCTAAATCAATCTTTCACAATATTAAATTGCCATTAAATGACCTATGCCTCGCTACCGTTTAACAAATGCCCGATTACCATGCTATAAATCCCAAAATGATCAATCCCCACAGGATCTTTGGATTGAAGACGGAAAGATTGTTGCGATCGTCCCAAGTATTCAAGAATTCATTGATCCACCGCCCATAAAACTTGATTTAGACGGTGACTGGCTTTCCCTCGGCGGTATGGATTTACAAATTAATGGGGCATTAGGACTCGCATTTCCAGACGTGACGATCGACTCTGGCGAAAAAATTATAGAAATCAATCAGTTTCTCTGGACTCAAGGGATCGATGCCT
>JANXNM010000225.1 GCA_025354065.1 Synechococcales cyanobacterium 340R_concoct_173_sub
GACCTCTATTGTATTGAGAGCAAGTCATTAGGAGACAATCATGTCGATCGCGGTTGGGATGATTGAAACGCGTGGATTTCCGGCTGTTGTTGAGGCCGCTGATGCCATGGTGAAAGCCGCTCGTGTCACCCTTGTGGGATATGAGAAAATTGGATCCGGTCGCGTAACAGTAATAATCCGGGGCAATGTGTCAGAAGTGAAGGCTTCTATCGAAGCTGGAATGGAAGCCATCAAACGCGTAAATGGCGGCGAATTATCGTCTAGCCATATTATCGCTCGTCCCCATGAAAACTTGGAATACGTGCTGCCTATTCGGTACACCGAAGCGGTTGAACAGTTCCGAAGCTAGACCCGTAAAAGGGTTTCTAAAGAGCCTCGATCGGTTCGCTTAAAATATCTTTACAAATTCTCATCCATTTTGGGTTGAATTAATGAGAGAAACGATCGAATCGACTCAAAAGCAGTTTAGGATGTTTTGTTGGTTCAAGATTTTGCCGTTCACGCGGGAAAAGACTAGTTAAGAATTGATTGGAAGGGAGTTTTTCGACATGGCTATCGCAGTTGGAATGATTGAGACTTTAGGCTTCCCCGCAGTGGTTGAAGCCGCAGACGCAATGGTGAAAGCCGCTCGCGTCACATTGGTTGGATATGAGAAAATTGGATCGGGTCGCGTAACGGTAATCGTTCGTGGTGATGTATCTGAAGTTCAAGCATCTGTGGCCGCAGGTATTGAGAATGTGAAACGTGTGAACGGTGGACAAGTTCTATCGACGCACATCATTGCACGTCCTCATGAAAACCTCGAATACGTGCTGCCGATTCGCTATACCGAAGCGGTTGAACCCTTCCGTGAGAGTGTTTCTGGAATTCGTCCCATGAACCGTCCATAATCGTCCTCAGTATTGAATGCAAATCGCTAAAGTTCGTGGCACTATCGTCAGCACGCAAAAAGAATCGAATTTAACGGGTGTTAAGTTCCTTTTAGTTCAACTCATTGACGAAGAAGGACAACTCCTTCCGGTTCATGAGGTTGCGGCTGACCGAGTAGGGGCGGGGATTGGAGAATGGGTGCTGATTAGTCGAGGCAGTAGTGCCCGCGAGGTCGAAGGCAATGCAAATCGCCCGATCGATGCGGCTGTTGTCGCGATCATTGATACCGTAACGGTTGAGAATCAGCGTCTCTATGACAAAAGTACGCAATGGTAATACCTGGAATTCGATTCGTCGTTTTACAGGTTTAGTCCTATTTGTTTTGATGCCGGATGAATCTATTGCCTCCGGTTCTTTTGTATAGATGTTTTAGGGTAAGTACTACCCTAACGTTAGCAAATTCTTTTCTAGCGATTCGTATTGATGCTTACGATTTGACGGCTTACGACTTGACAATTTAACTGAATTTCAACTGAATGGACGTTTGCTCACATGGCAGCCCAATCTGTATCAGCGACCTCCCCGGCTCTTGGGTCACGGATAGTAGCAGAACCAAAAATTCATGACTCTGCCTATGTACATGTTTTTTCCAACCTAGTCGGTGACGTTAGGGTGGGGGAAAATGTGATTATTGCGCCAGGGACCTCGATTCGCGCTACGGATTCGATGACATTTCATATTGGTGCAAATACCAATGTTCAAGATGGCGTTGTGATTCATGGGCTAGCGTCGGGTCGGGTGCAGGGCGATGACGGTCAGGTCTATTCCGTTTGGATTGGCCAAAATACCGCTATCACTCATATGGCACTTGTGAATGGACCCGCCTATGTGGGAAGTGATTGTTTCATTGGATTCCGGACCACTGTGTTTAATGCACGCTTGGGACGCGGATCAATTGTGATGATGCATTGCTTAATCCAGGACGTGGAAATTCCACCGGGACGATTTGTTCCCTCGGGATCGATTATTACAACACAGCAGCAAGCCGATCGCCTGCCGGAAGTAACGCCGCAGGACCAGCAATTTGTCAAGCACTTTATTAGTGTGTCGCAATCGCCTCGATCGAGTTCGCACTGCGCCGAAGTTTCAGCTAGTATCCCTCCGATTAAAAACGACATGGCTAGTACCTATCAGTCCAAGAGTGCAAGTACAGAAGTTGTGGATCACGTGCGTCAGCTTCTGGCGCAGGGTTATCGCATCGGTACCGAACATGCTAATAAGCGTCAGTTCCAAAATGGTGGCTGGAAAACCTGCGCGCCCATTCAATCCACATCTGAATCTGCCGTATTGAGTGAGCTTCAGGGCTGCTTGAGTGAACACGGCGGTGAGTACGTCCGTTTGATTGGCATTGATCCCAAAGCCAAAAAACGCGTCCTCGAAAAGATTATCCAACGTCCAGAAGAAGCGCCCATGAGCCTGAATGGAGCAGCCGTCTCTAGAAGTCACAGCAATTCTAGTCACGTCTCTATTTCTAGCAATGGTGCAGGATCGACCGATGGCAGTGCGGCGGCTCAGATTCGCCAAGTTGTGAATCGGGGTGGACGGATTTCCGTTGAGTTTGCGAACAAGCGTCAGTTTCAAAATGGCGGTTGGCAGAGTGGCGGGTTCCTAAGCGGATCGAATGAAAGCGCGATTATGTCCGCTCTCAATCAGTTCATAGCGCAACATTCCGGCGAATACGTTCGGGTTGTGGGCGTGGATCCTGTAGCTAAAAAGCGTCTGATGGAAACCATTGTGCAGCGTCCAAATGGCCAATCCGGAGGAAGCATCACCCCGATCGCATCTGCCACCAATTCGGTCTCTGCCAGTCATTTCTCTGCTCCTTCCGTGAGTGCAGACTTAGCGAGCCAAGTTCAGCAATTGTTGAACCAAGGTGCTGCGATCGGTTTAGAGTTTGCAGACCAACGACGGTATCGGGCTTCGTCCTGGACAACTGTCCCAATGCTTTCTGGGCGTAGTGCGGGTGACATCCTTAGTACTATCAATCGTTTCATTGCGGATCATCCCAATGATTACATTCGGTTGATCGGTGTGGATACGAAGGCAAAAAAACGTCTCGTTGAACTCACTATTAGTCGTCCTGGGAACCAGTCGGCACCCGTCCTAGCCAAGAGCTACAGTGCGCCATCGTCCAATGGTTACTCCAATGGTTCTACTGCCAGTAGCGCTCCTGTTCCGAGCGGTGGTTTGAATGCACAAGCAGCAGATCACATTCGTCAACTGGTCCGATCGGGCCATAAGCTAACGCTTGAATTCGCAGATGTTCGTCGGTACAAGATCAATTCCTGGCAAACCGCTGGAGTTGTTCAAGCGGGCGGCAGTGAATCGAGTACGATGAGCCAAGTTCAAGCCCTAGCTGGACAGTATGCTGGATCCTATGTGCGGTTGGTGGGAACCGATGGTTCTAAGCGTCGTGTGTTGGAAGCGGTGATTCAAAAGCCATAGGGCTAATTTGAATTTTGGAATTTGGATTGGGTTCAACCTTTACTATGAACTCGGTCTAAATTCTGAATTTCAGCATTTGACTAGAAATCTCAAATTTCACATTGCCGGATTTTTTGATGTTTTCTCGCTCCCTTAACTTTGAGCCGATTAATACTGAGCAATCATTCACTCAGGGTGATGTTGTTATATTCCCAGGTGCTGTGATTGCGCCCGGTGTTTTGTTGCAGGCGGATATTGGCAGTCAGATTGTGGTCCGATCGGGCGTTTGCATCGGGTTGGGATCCATAATTCATGCAAGTGGTGGGATCGTTATTATTAATGATGGTGCGAATTTAGGTGCGGGCGTTTTGTTAATTGGGGCAGTAACGATCGGGGTAAGGGCTTGTTTGGGTGCGGCGGTGACGGTGATTGACAGCGTGATTCTGCCAGGGATGATTCTGGAAGCGGGGACATTTGTGGGCGATCGCAGTCGTCAAGCAACCGTAGATGAACTAATTAATACGATTCCCATGAATTCGCAGGTTATATCTGTTGAGATTGGATCTGATCTTAATTCGATTATTTCGCCTATTATTGAACCGATTTCTCAACCGATCGTCAGTTCATTTGTCGAACCCGTTATTGCACCGATCGTAGATTCATTGAACTTGAATTCAAATCCGACTTCCACGTTCCAGTATCCATCTGAAATTAAAGCAGAACCTATAGCGGCGGGTGTAGTTGTTGACAGTTCTGGAAAGCCATGGCAATCCTGCGATCCGAATCCTTGGGATCCAACGAATCATCCACCAGGTGAAACGACATGTCAGGTCACCAGTAAACCCAAAGATCAAACAACGTTCGATCCAACCCTATTTTCAAGTCAAAACCATTCATCGCCTTATCCGCCTTATCAACAGCAGCCTCAAAGTTCTACGATCGGATCGCGTGTAGTTGAATCGATCGCCAATCCACCCCCGATCGAGTCTGTTACTCAACCATCAACCGTTACTAAATCATCACCCGATTTAGAACCCAAGGCGGTCTACGGTCAAGATTATGTGAATCGGATGTTGGGGAAAATGTCAGGACGATAAGGGCAAAATTGTTGAATCGATCGGAATCCTAATCACAAATTGAGTGCCTTCCGATGACGACCTACAAACCAATGTGCCCTGATGTCGATCGACCACAATCTGATGACTAATTGAAAGTCCTAACCCAGTCCCTTTGCCTATTTCTTTAGTAGTAAAAAATGGATCAAACAACTTTTCAATTAATGCCTCAGGAATCCCTAGACCATTATCCGAAATTATAATCTCAGCGTAATTGTCAATATGCTTCGAGATGATAGTTATCTTAGCTGCATCAATGGGTTCTAGGGCATCGATCGCATTCCCAATAATATTCATAAATACTTGATTCAACAGACCCGGAAAACAATTCACTAAGGGTAGATTGCCATAGTTTTTTTCCAGAACAATAGGTATTTGGGGCGAACGTTTCAACCGATGATGAAGAATCA
>JANXNM010000228.1 GCA_025354065.1 Synechococcales cyanobacterium 340R_concoct_173_sub
AAGTATGGAAGTTTTCGCACCCGATTCGATGATCAAGTTTGAACGCCCTCTACATCTAAAAATTACTAACTGTTCCTTGTGTGAAAGACATGCAAATCCAAATCCTGGAAGAGCAATTGCAATTCATTCAAACTTGCAGTCGCTAGTCGAGTCATAGAACTGAGTCGTCCGCGTTCAATCATCCAACCGATCGCTTCTTTTACAGACCAACCGAGGTCAGCACATAGGCTTCTAACTCTGTCTAATAAGTCGGCAAAATTGACAGCTTCATTGAACCCTAAGTCAGGTCTAACCTGTTGTGCTTTAATCACCTGAGTTGCTGTAGCTTGATGAATTTCGCTGATCTGAGATTTATGAGCTTTCGCTTCTAAAAGCTTACGGAGCCAGTCTTTTCTATTATTTTTGAGACAAGTTCTCGTATAGCCACCAATATTTTGGATTTTTCCGCCTTTCCTAACTTCAGCCTCAATGAACTGAATTAACTCAACCTCATTCACCTCGTTAAGTTCAGGTTCAGGGGTGGGGGGTGGGTCAATAGAAGTCTGAGAGAGAGTTTTTAAATTATTTGATTTAGTATGATCAGGAAAATTCGATTCTGAAACTCTTTCAGGCCAAGGGTTTTGAGGTCTTTCTGCAAAAGATTGTCCGAAATTTCGGATAGATGTCTGAACCGTTGGATTGGTGTCTGAGGATTTAATAGGACAGTCTGAAATTTTGGATACAGTCTGATTTTTCGGACTGCTTTTCATGAGAATTTCCCTTGCACCGAAGGAATTAAAAAATCGACGTTCAACGACTTCTACAGCGACTAATCCATGGCGTTCTAGAGTGTGGATGGCACTATAAAAGGTCGATCGTGAGATTCGGCATTCTTTCATAACCGTTTTAATGTCAAAAGAAATAGCCCGATCGCCAAAGGAATCTTCCGTAGAAATCAAGCTCCAAACTCGCCATTCTGCGGCGGTTAAGTCGATCGATCGAAGGATGGCTGCAAAGTCTTGAGTCAACGGAAAGAACGTTTTCTTTTCATTCTGAAGTGAAGCATCTACTGTATGTGGCATAATAGGCTCAATAATTTTTGAATTTTTTTACGCCCAGCTTTTGCGAGCCGGGTGTTTTTATTTTAGGGGTAATGGTCGTTGTTTCTAGTTTGAACTTCGAGCCAGTTAAGAGAAAGAGGCTACTTAGGCTGTGAATATCTCTGTTCGATCATTTTCAGTTCTCTTGTCTCATCTTTCTTCTTTTTTATCTCTGCTTGTTTCCGCAGTTCCTCTTGATCTTTTATCTCTATCTTTTTCTTCTCGGCATCTAAAAATTTGATAACAAACGACATTGCGGCACAGCTATCGCCATCAAACCAGGACAATAGTTCCTTAGACCGATCTTGAAATTTAGCTCTAGCATCTGCATCATTAGCGGCCTGAAGTTGTTCAATTAAGTCTTCTCGTTCATAAACAGACATCGACTGAATTTCCATTTTTATT